>NZ_JBSFPS010000242.1:0-15349 GCF_053588315.1 Streptosporangium sp. NPDC003464
CGCTGCTACCACTCCGCCTGCGACACCACCTCCAACATCAACAGCACCGCGCTGGACCGCAACAGCGACGCCATCGCCAACGCCCTGTGGAAGCTCGCCGTGGGGAACACCCCTCCTCCCACGGACGACTACTCGGTCTCGGTGAGCCCGTCCTCGGCCTCGGTACAGCCCGGCCAGTCGGCCAGTGCGACGCTCAGCACCCAGGTGACCTCCGGTAACGCGCAGGCCGTCCTGCTGAGCGCCACCGGTCTGCCCGCCGGCACGACCGTCTCCTTCAACCCGGCGAACATAACCTCCGGCCAGTCCTCCGCGGTCACGGTCGCCACCTCGGCGAACACGCCCGCCGGGACCTACACGATCAACCTCAACGCCGACGGCGCGAGCTCCGACCGCTCCGCCTCCTTCAGCCTCACCGTCAGCGGCGGGCAGGGCGGCACGACCTGGGAGGTCTGGACCCCGTACGCGGCCGGGGACACGGTGACCTACAACGGCGTCAGCTACCGATGCCTGCAGGGTCACACCTCACTGCCCGGCTGGGAACCGCCGAACGTCCCCGCCCTGTGGCAGCCGATCTGATCGGCTGAGAACCGCTCAGCGGAGCACGACCCCTGACGGAGCACGGCGGGCGGGCATGGCCGCCCGCCGTGCTCCTTTCTCCACGGGCCGCTCCGCGCGTTGTGATTGGACTATCCGAAAAGGGTAGGTATGCGCTGCTGAATCACCGGAAGTTTCGCCAGAGTCGAGGACGAGGCGGTCATCATGATCACCAGCCGGCCACCGGCGCTGCCCGGAGACGCGGGAGACGCCGGACGGGGACGTGTCGGCCGGCGTCCGGCCGGATGAGCACCGGACCCCGGCCGGGCGGGACGTCGACCGCGCAGCGGCCGGAGGGGACGGACCCACGCCGGTGGAAGGCGCTGACCGTCTGCCTGGTGGCCGGCTTCATGACCCTGCTGGACGTCAGCATCGTCAACGTGGCGCTGCCCTCCATCCGCACCGGGCTGGACTCCCCGCAGAGCGCCCTGCAGTGGGTGGTGTCCGGTTACGCGCTCACCTTCGGGCTGGTGCTGGTGCCCGCCGGGCGCTTCGGCGACATGCGGGGCCGGCGCGACGTCTTCGTCTCCGGCGTCGCCCTGTTCACCCTGGCCAGTGCGGCGGCCGGAGTCGCCCAGAACCCGACCTGGCTGGTCGTGGCGCGGCTCGTCCAGGGGGTGGCGGGCGGGGTGATCAACCCGCAGGTCAGCGGCCTGATCCAGCAGCTCTTCCGGGGTGCGGAGCGGGGCCGGGCGTTCGGGCTGCTGGGCGCCACCATCGGCATCTCCACCGCGATCGGCCCGCTGCTCGGCGGGCTGCTCATCCATCTCGGCGGCGGGCACGACGGGTGGCGCCTCGTCTTCTACGTCAACGTGCCGATCGGCGTCCTGGCCATGGTGCTGGCATACCGCTACATCCCGCCCCGGGCGCGGGACGGACGGCGGCGGGAGAGCATGGACCCGGTGGGCGTGCTGCTGCTGGCCGCCGGCGTCGTGCTGGTGCTGCTGCCGCTCGTCGAGGGGCAGCAGTGGCACGGCCGGGACAGGTGGCTGCCGCTGGCCGCCGGGCTCGCCGTGCTCGCCGGCTTCGTGGAGTGGGAGCGCCGGTACGGGCGGCGCCGCGAACCGGTGGTCAACCTGTCGCTGTTCGGCAGGCGCTCCTACGCCCTGGGCGCCCTGATCGCGGCGCTCTACTTCGCGGGTTTCACCGCGATCTTCTTCGTGCTGACCCTGTACCTGCAGGACGGCCTGCGCTACCCCGCCCTGGAAGCGGGCCTGGCGAGCATGCCGTTCGCGGCGGGCTCGGCCGCGGCCTCCGTGCTGGGGGGCCGGGTCGTCACCCGGCTCGGCCGCCCGCTGGTGGTGCTGGGGCTGGTGCTGGTCGCCGTCGGTCTGACCGTCACGGAGCTCGCCGTGCGCCTGGTCCCCGGTCAGGAGGTGGCCTGGGCGATCGCGCTGCCGCTGCTGGTGGCCGGGCTCGGCAGCGGCCTGGTGATCTCCCCCAACCAGACGCTGACCCTGTCGGAGGTCCCGGTGGCCGAGGCCGGCACCGCCGGCGGCGTGTTGCAGACGGGCCAGCGGATCGGCACCGCCCTCGGCATCGCGGTGGTCGGCTCGGTGTTCTTCGCCGAGGTCGCCTCCTCGCACGGCGACTACGCCCTGGCGTTCCGGCGCGCGCTGCTGGTCACCATCGGCTTCGTGCTGGTCGCGCTGGCCGTGGCCCTCACCGACGTGGTCGCCGCCCGCCGCGCCGGACGCCGGGCGGGCGCCCGCGGGGTCACCGGGGCGGAGCGGGCGCCGAGGGCGCCCGAGTGAGCCGGTACGGCGGGCGGGTGTGGGGCCTGCCCGCCGTACCACCCGTCGGGGGACGGGCCGACGAGCCGGTACGGCGGGTGGCTGTGGGGTCCGCCCGCCGTACCATCCGTCGAGGCGGCGGGCGGGCGGGGCCTGCTCCCCGGACCCGGCCGGTTGATCAACCGCGTGTCCGGCGCGGTCCGGCGGAGGACCTCAACGCTTGTAGGCGATGCCGCCGTACATGAGCTGCTGGCCCACCGTGAGCTTCCTGGGGACGGGTCCGTCGGGCCGCCACAGGGGCAGCGGGACGACGCCCGGGTCGAGGAGCTCGAAGCCGTCGAAGAAGGCGGTGATCTCCTCCGGCGTGCGGAACCGGCCGGTGCCGAGCAGCGCGAGGTACTTCTGCTCGGCGTCGCGCGATTCCTGGGTGGAGGCGCAGAAGTGGGTGATGAACAGGTAGCTGCCCGGCGGGACCGCCGCCATGTACGCCTCGACGATCGCCCGGGGGTCCTCGTCGTCGTGCAGGTGGTGCAGGATGCCGACCAGCATCACGGCCACCGGGCGGCCGAGGTCGATGAGGTTCTTGAAGGCCGGGTCGGAGAGGATGGCCTCGGTGTCACGCAGGTCGGAGGTGATGACCGCCGTGCGGTCGTTCTCCGCGAGCAGCGCCCGGCCGTGGGCCAGCACCATCGGGTCGTTGTCGACGTAGACGACCCGCGACTCCGGATTGGCGCGCTGCGCGACCTGGTGGGTGTTCTCCTCCGTCGGCAGCCCCGAGCCGAGGTCGACGAACTGGGTGATGCCCTGGCCGGACAGGAAGCGCACCCCCCGGCCGAGGATCTGCCGGTTGTAGGTCGCCACGTCGTAGATCTCCGGGACGACCTTCACGATCTCGGCGACGAAGGCGCGGTCGACCTCGAAGTTGTCCTTGCCGTTGAGGACGACGTCGTAGGCCCTGGCGATGCTGGGCCGGGTCGTGTCGATGCCGGCGTTCCGCTCGCTCCGATTGTCGGCCACAGGGGTCCTTCCTCGTCATCCCGGGGCAGTTCAAATGATCATAAGTGGTGAAGGGACTCTGATATGCGTCTTTTGCCGATTAACGGAGGACCGATTCCCCGCTCCGGCGAGGTCTACTTCGACGGGCCGCTCAGCACCGTGAAGGTGATGCCCGCCCGCTGGAGCCGCTCGATCAGCGCCCCGCCCATCGCCACGGCCGTGGTGACCTGGCCACTGACCGGCGGCAGGTCGTCGAAGGCCAGGCAGAGCGCCGACTCGGCGAGCATCTTGGCGGTCTCGTCGTAGCCGGGGTCGCCGCCCGCCACCTCGGTGACGACACGCTTGCCGCCGCCCCGGCCGAGGAAGGTGACCTTGAACCAGCTCCTGGCCCGCTGTTCGGGGGTGGGCCCGTCGCCGGAGGCGGTCCGGCCGAGCAGCCAGGAGCGGACCGGGGGGAGCTGGGCGAGCGCGACGAGGGCGCCGGTGCCGGCCACGAGCCCCAGCGCGGCGGGCAGCCGCCTGACGGCGACGTGGTGGCGGTAGGTGAAGTCGGGGCCGTAGCGCTCCAGCGCGCGGGCCGAGCGCGCCACGATCCGCGGGTCGATCGTGGGCAGGGGCAGGGCCCAGCCCCCCACGTAGCGGGGCGGTCCGGCGGTGCCGCGCGCGCGACGGCCGATGGGCCGCCCTTCGGCCGCGCGCCGGGCGAGCGCGGCCCGGGCGGTCTGCCGGGGCCGGGAGATCGCCGTGAGGGCGGAGTGGACGGTGCCGCCCGACGGCTTGCCGTTGCCCCGCACGAACCCGTCCACCTCGATCGGCACCCCCTCGGGGAGCCGGTTGACGGTGAAGTAGGCGCCGAGGTCGTGCGGGACGGAGTCGAACCCGCAGGCGTGCACGATCTTCGCCCCGGTCCGCTCGGCCCGGTGGTGGTGGCGGGTGAACATCAGGTCGACGAACTCCGGCTCGCCGGTGATGTCGGCGTAGTGGGTGCCCGCGTCGGCGCAGGCGGCCACGAGCGGCTCGCCGTAGGAGAGGTAGGGGCCCACGGTGGTGGCGACGACCCTGGCCTGGCGGGCCAGCTCCGCCAGCGAGGCCGGGTCCGTCACGTCCGCGTGGAGCAGCGGCAGCTCGGGCAGGCCGATGCGGTCCCTGACCGCTCCGAGCTTGGCCCGGTTGCGGCCGGCCAGCGCCCAGCGGCAGCCGGGACCGGCGCTGCGGGCCAGATACCGCGCGGTCAGCTCGCCGGTGAAGCCGGTGGAGCCGAAGAGCACGATGTCGTACGGGCGGTCGTCAGGCATGGGCTGGGACTCCTCCCCGGCACGGCCACGCGCAAGCCGTACGGACCGAATGTGGTTCTGTTCACCTTGCCACAGGAGCGAGCACCCGGGGAAGGACACCCTCGCCGGACCGGCACGCCTCCTCCAGGTGGGGGTGGCCGGACAGCACGGATCCCTCGATGCCGGGCGCAGCGAGGCTGTCCGGCTGGGCTTGGGCCCACTCATCGCCGGCCAAATAACCTACAAAATCAATCGGTAATAGCGGTTATTCCTTGCCCGCCCTTCCGCGCACTGATTGGTAGGTTCAGGTAAACAACCGACATATGACCAGATGGAGGACCGTACGGTGGAGGTCGAGCAGACGGCGCTGCCCGGAATCGGACTACGGCACGAGTTCACCACCCGCTCGGGCCGGCGCATCGGGATCGTCTCCCACCGGACCGGCCGTCGCGACTTAGTGATATACGACCCGACCGACCCCGACCGGGCGTGCGAGACGATAAAACTGAACGACGAGGAGGCCGACGCGCTCTGCGAGCTCCTCGGCGCCCCGCGCATCGTGCAGCGGCTCAACGCCCTGCACCGCGAGGTCGAAGGGCTGGTCAGCCTGCAGCTCCCCATCCTGTCCGGCACGCCGTACGCCGGCCGTCCGATGGGTGACGCGCGCGTGCGCACCCGCACCGGCGCCTCCATCGTGGCCGTGGTCCGCGCCGGCCAGGTCTTCGCCAGCCCCGGCCCCGACTTCGTGTTCACCGACGGCGACGTGGTCGTCGTGGTGGGCAGCCCGGAGAGCACCGCCGCCGTCGCCGACATCCTGACCAACGGTTAGGGCAGCGGGTGCACTCGACAGCGATCCTGTTCCTGGAGTTCGGCGCCGTCCTTCTCGGGCTCGGCATTCTCGGGGCCCTCGCCATGCGCGTCGGCATCTCCCCCATCCCCCTCTACCTGGTCGCTGGACTGGCCTTCGGGCAGGGTGGCATCCTGCCCCTGGCCACCAGCGAGGAGTTCATCTCGGTCGGCGCCGAGCTCGGCGTCATCCTGCTGCTGCTCACCCTCGGCCTGGAGTACAACGCCGACGAGCTGGTGACGAGCCTGAAGGGCAACGCCCGCGCCGGCGTCGTCGACCTGGTGCTCAACGCGGCCCCCGGCGCGGTCGCCGCGCTGCTGCTCGGCTGGGGCCCGGTGGCCGCGGTCGCCATGGCCGGCGTCACCTACGCCACCTCCTCGGGCATCACCGCCAAGGTCCTGTCCGACCTGGGATGGATCGGTAACCGGGAGACCCCGGTGGTGCTGTCCCTGCTGGTCTTCGAGGACCTGACCATGGCGGTCTACCTGCCGATCCTGACCGCCATGCTGGCCGGGGTGAGCTTCGTCGGCGGCGCGGTCACCGTGGGCATCGCGCTGGCCACCGTCAGCGTCGTCCTGCTGCTCGCCCTGCGCTACGGCCGCCTCATCGAGGCGTTCATCTCCAGCCCCAACTCGGAGGTGCTGCTGCTGAAGCTGGTCGGGCTCGCGCTGCTGGTCGCCGGAGTGGCCCAGCAGCTCCAGGTCTCGGCCGCGGTCGGCGCGTTCCTGGTCGGCATCGCGGTCTCCGGTGAGCTGGCCGAGGACGCCCAGGCACTGCTGACCCCGCTCCGCGACCTGTTCGCCGCGGTGTTCTTCGTCTTCTTCGGCCTGCAGACCGACCCCACCAAGATCGGCCCGGTGGCCGGGCTGGCCGCGCTGCTCGCCCTGGTCAGCATGGTCACCAAGCTGCTCACCGGCGCCTACGCCGCCCGCCGGGCGGGGATCGCGAAGGCCGGACGGGCGCGGGCGGGCATCGCGCTCATCCCCCGCGGCGAGTTCAACATCGTGATCGCGGGCCTGGCCGTGGCCGCCGGGGTCCATCCCGACCTCGGCCCGCTGGCCGCCGCCTACGTCCTCATCCTCGCCGCGTTCGGCCCGCTGGCCGCCCGGCTCGTCCAGCCCCTCATCACCGCCATCGCCAAACGCACCTGACCGGTCAGGCGGTCGCCTGCGGCGCGTGGTCCCTCGCCGGGCCACGCGCCGTACGCGTTCCGGGGCCTGCCGGCCGGATGCGTTCCGGAGCCTGTCAGGGGCGTGTGAGGAGGCCGGGCCGGCCGCGCGCTCAGCCGGTGGCCCACTCCGCGGCGAGCAGCTCGTAGGAGCGGACCCGGTCGGCGTGGTCGTGGGTGATGGTGGTGACGAGCAGCTCGTCGGCGCCGGTGACGTCGCGCAGGACGCGCAGCCGCTCGGCGACGGTCCGCGGCGAGCCGACGAACTGGGTGGCCACCCGGTCGGCGACCAGCGCGCGGTCCTCCTCGGTCCACTCGTGGGCGGCGGCCTCCTCCGGCGTCGGGAACGGGATCGCGCCCGCGCCGGTGCGGATGCTGCGCACCCACAGCCCGTACGGCGAGGCGAGCTCGCGGGCCGTGTCGTCGTCCTCGGCGACGACCACGTCGGCGGAGACGATCAGACGGGGCGCGGCCAGGGTCGCCGAGGGCTTGAACGCCTCCCGGTAGGCCTCGGCCGCCTCCAGCACGGTGGACGGGCTGACGTGGTAGTTCGCCGCGAACGGCAGCCCGCGCTCCCCCGCCACCTGCGCGCTCTGCCCGCCGCTGCTGCCCAGCACCCACAGCTCCACGTCCGCGCCCTCACCCGGCACGGCGTGCGCCGCCAGCCCGTCGGCCGACCGGTAGGTCCCGGCCAGCAGCGCGATGATGTCGTCCACCTGGTCGGCGAAGTCCGGGCTCCGCGCGCCCGGCTGCTGCAGCAGCGAGCCGTACAGCGTGAGGATCGGCGAGGCGGCGAGCGCGGCGAAGGAGAACCCCTCCGGGATGAGCAGCCCGTCGACGACCCTGGCGGGCGGGGACGGCCGCGGGGGCTTCTCGGCGAGTTCGGCGAACTCGGCCTTGCGCCGGCCCGACCGGCCGAGCCCCAGGTCGATGCGGCCCGGATGCAGCGCGTCGATCAGGCCGAACTGCTCGACCACGGCGAGGGCCGTCTGGTGGCCGAGCTGCACGGCGCCGGAGCCGACCCTGATCGTGCTGGTCGCGGCCGCCACCAGGGCGATGAGCACGGCGGGGGCGGCGCTCGCGACGCCGGGCGCGAAGTGGTGCTCGGCCAGCCAGTAGCGGCGGTAGCCGAACTCCTCGGCGCGCCTGGCCAGGTCCAGTGTGTTGCGCAGCGCGTCGCCGGCCGTCCCCCCGGAGGGGACGGGAGAAAGGTCGAGGATCGACAGGGAGGTCATGACTGCCCTCCGTACCGGGGGAACGGCCGGCTGGGGATCTCCCTGCGCAGCACGGGGGCGATCTCGCTCTGGAAGAGTTCGAGGGCGGCCCGGTGCTGCTTGTCGGTCAGGCCGTCCGCGTCGGCGTGCAGATGCATGACCTCGTGCCCGAGCCTCTCGTGGTAGCGGTGGACCTTGTCGATGATCTGCTGGGGGCTGCCGACCAGGATCGAGCTGCGCTCGATCGCGTCCTCCAGCGTGTGGAAGACCGGGTCCACCCCGACCTTCTTGAACAGCGCCAGACGGGCGTTGAAGATCGGCCGGTAGGTCTCGATCGCGTCCTGGGAGTTCCTGGCCGCGTAGTAGCCGGCGCTGCCCGCGCCGACGAGGGCGTCGGCGGGGTCGTGGCCGTGGAACTCCCAGCGTTCCCGGTAGTGGTCGACCAGCTCGGCGTAGGGCTCGACCGGGTTGGTGACGTTGGCGGAGAAGAGCGGGTCACCGTAGCTCGCGGCGAGGTCCACCGACTCCCTGCTGGTGGCGCTGCCGTGCCAGACGCGGATGGGCCGCTGCAGCGGGCGCGGCCAGGTCTCGGCCTCCACCAGCGGCGGCCGGAACCGGCCGGACCAGGTGACCTTGTCCTCGCGCCACAGACGGCGGAACAGCTCGTAGCTCTCCCGGTTGCGGTCCCACTGGTCCGCACCGGTCACGTGGAAGAGCTGGGCCTGCGCGGCCCCGTTCCCCTTGCCGATGATCAGCTCCAGGCGACCGTCGGAGAGGTGGTCGAGGGTGGAGTAGTCCTCGAAGGCCCGGACCGGGTCGAGCAGGCTCAGCGTGGTCACCGCGGTGAACAGCTTGATGGTGGAGGTCCTGGCGGCGATGTGGCTGAGCACGACCGGCGGGGAGGAGGAGATGAAGGGGCGCTCGTGCCGCTCCCCCACGCCGAAGCCGTCGAAGCCGAGCTCCTCGGCGAGGACCGCGTTGTCCACCACCTCGCGCAGGCGCGCGCCGGTGGACTTCAGCTCGCCGGTGATGGGGTCCGGTCCGTGCACGATCAGGGTGATGGCCAGGAACTTCATACGTCGCCCTCCAGTCCGAGGTGGCCGCGGAGCGTGGTCGTCCCGTATTCGGCGCGCAGCACCCCGCGCTCCTGCAGCAGCGGGACGACCTTGTCCACGAACTCGTCCAGCCCGGTGGGCGTCAGGTGCGGCACCAGGATGAAGCCGTCGGCCGCGTCGCTCTGCACGGACCCGTTGATCTCCTCGGCGACCCGCGCGGGCGAGCCGATGAAGGACTGCCTGCCGGTGACCTCGATGACGAGGTCGCGGATGCCGAGTTTCTTCGCCTCGGCCAGGGCCCGCCACTCGGCCGCCGTCTTCAGCGGGTCCCTGGACATGCGGGTGCGGCCCTTGACGATGGACTCCTCCGAGACGTCCGGGTCGATCTCCGGCAGCGGGCCCTCGGGGTCGTAGGCCGACAGGTCGCGGTTCCAGAGCTGCTCCAGCAGCAGGATCGCCGTCTGCGGGCTGACCTGCTGGCGCCGGATGTGGTCGGCGTTCTCCTGGGCCTCGGCGTCGGTGTCACCGAGGGCGAAGGTCGCGCCGGGCAGGATCTTCAGCGAGCCGGGGTCCCTGCCGTGCGCGGCGACCCTGGCCTTGATGTCGCGGTAGAAGGCCCGCCCCTCCTCCGGCCTGCCGTGCCGGGAGAAGATGGCGTCGGCGGTGGCCGCCGCGAACTCCCGGCCCCCTTCGGAGTCGCCGGCCTGGATGGTCAGCGGGTGACGCTGCGGGCTGCGCGGCACGGTGAAGTGCCCGCCGATGTCGAAGTGGGCGCCCCGGTGGGCGAACGCGCCCGCCCCGGCGGCGGCGAACGTTCCGGTCGCGGGGTCGGCCACGAGGTCCTCGGCGGCCCAGGAGTCCCAGAGCTCGCGGACCGTCCGCACGAACTCCTCGGCGCGCTCGTAGCGCTGGGAGTGGTGCAGGTAGCCGCCCCGCCGGAAGTTCTCCCCGGTGAACGCGTCGGAGGAGGTGACGACGTTCCATCCGGCCCGGCCGCCGGACAGGTGGTCGAGGCTGGCGAGCTTGCGGGCGAGCTCGTAGGGCTCGTTGAAGGTGGCGTTGACCGTCCCGGCCAGCCCCAGGTGGGTGGTGACCGCGGCGAGGGCGGACAGCACGGTGAGGGAGTCCGGGCGGCCGACCACGTCGAGGTCGTGGATCCTGCCGCGCTGCTCGCGCAGCCGCTGGCCGTCGGCGAGGAAGAAGAAGTCGAACCTGCCGCGCTCGGCCGTCCGCGCGAGGTGGGCGAAGGAGGCGAAGTCGATCTGGCTGCCCGAGGCCGGGTCGCTCCAGACGGTCTGGTTGTTCACGCCCGGGAAGTGGGCGGCGAGGATGACCTGTTTCATCGTCGGCTCCCCGCGTAGCGGCTGACGGGACGTGGCAGGCCGAGGTGGCCGCGGAGCGTGGCCGCCTCGTAGGCGCGCCGGAAGACGCCGCGCCGCCGCAGCTCCGGGACCAGGCCCCGGGTGATCGCGCTCAGGTCGGCCGGCAGTACGGCGGGGCGCAGCCGGAAGCCGTCCAGACCCGCCCGGCGCCAGTCCAGGAGCAGGTCGGCGAGCTGCTCGGGGGTGCCGGCGAAGATCGCGGCGTCGGAGGCGTGCGCCGCGCCGTCGAGCCCGTCGAGCCGGGCCCTGCGCTCCCCGGCGTCCTGTCCCAGGAAGACGACCAGGTCGGCGAAGACCTTCAGCGGACCGGGGGCGAGCCCGCGGATCTCCCGCACGACGGCGCGCGCCTGCTCGCCGTCGTGCGGGGTGACGTGGACGACGTCGGTGCTGCGCGCGGCGAACTCGTACGGTATCCGGGAGTGGGCCAGCGCGGTGACCGGCGGCTGCCCCTGGGGCGGCCGCGGGACGATCGAGGGGCCCCTGACGCTGAACCGGGGGCCTTCGAAGTCGATGTGGTGCAGCTTGTCGCGGTCGACGAAACGGCCGGTGGCCACGTCGCGGATCACCGCGTCGTCCTCCCAGCTGTCCCAGAGGCGGCGGACCGCCTCGACGGCGTCGGCGGCCTCGTCGAACAGCTCCTGGATCAGGCGGACGCTCTCGGGGCGGTCGAAGCTGTCCGGCCGGAGCTCGGGGATGTCGCGGCGGCCGAAGTGGGCGGCCTCGGCGCGGCGGCCGGAGACCTGCACGCGCCACCCGGCCCGCCCGGCGCTGACGTGGTCCAGGGTGGACAGGGCGCTGGCGACGTGGAAGGGCTCGGTGTGGGTCGTCGTGACCGTGGGCACCAGCCCGATCCTCCGGGTCAGCGGGGCGACCCGCGAGGCCACGAGGACCGCGTCGAACCGGCCCCGCACCTGGTCGGTGCGGCCGTCGGGGCCGTCCAGACGGGTGGTCTGCAGGGCCAGGGAGTCTTCGATGGTGACGAAGTCGAGCAGGCCGTGCTCGGCTTCGGCCACGAGGCCGGCCCAGTAGGCGGCGGTGAACAGTGTTTTCGGGGTGGCGGCGGGGTCACGCCAGGCCGCCGGATGCCATCCGGCGCCGTCGAGTGCGACGGCGAGATGGAGAGGAGCTGCCGACATGTCCCGAAGATAACACTAAAACCCGAAATTCCTACATGTTTAGTTGGATTTATGGAGGGGATTGACCACCCGGACCCCTCCCGCCCACGCTGCGCCTGAGCCGATCGACAGGAGGCCCATGCCGCACATCGACCTGCCCACCGACACCCCCGGGATCGGCGGCCTGTTCCGCTACCGGCCGCAGACCGCCCTCCCATGTCCCAGGGGGATACATGACCATCGCACCCGCCGGCCCCACCGGCTGAGGGGGCCCGGCGGTCCTCGATCTCACGGCCCCGGCGGCGGGGCTCCCGGCCACCAGGGGGGCGCCGCCGCCGGGATCTGGTAGGCATTTGCGCGTGACGCGTTTCCTGACACTCCTCGCGACGGCCCTCCCCCTCCTGGCGGCCACCGGCCCGGTGTCCGCCGCCTCCCCCGCCAAGCCGCACGTCCCGGCCGGGATGACCGCCGGATACGCGGTCTTCGACCGGCAGGCCGGCAAGGTCACCGCCCACCGCAACGTGCACCGGAAGTTCCGGTCCGCGTCGGTGGTGAAGATCCTGATCGCGATCGACTACCTGGAGTCGCACAAGAACGTCCCCAAGAGCGACCTGGCGCTCCTGAAGGTCATGCTGCGGGTCAGCGACGACGACGCGGCGAGCTCCTTCTGGGACCGGGGCGGCAAGGGACAGATCATCAAGCGGATGGCGCGCAAGCTGCGGCTGACCGACACCACTCCCCCGCCGGCCGGCTGGCCCGGGTTCTGGGGCTACACCTCGATCAGCGCGCTGGACATCGTCCGCACCTACCGCTACCTGCTCGACCAGGCGGACCCGGAGGTCAGCGGCCTCGTCCTCGGCCACCTGCGCAAGGCCGGCCAGTGCGGCTCCGACGGCTTCGACCAGTATTTCGGCATACCCCGCGGGGTCGCCCGCCCGTGGGCGGTCAAGCAGGGCTGGTCGGGGTACGGCTCGACGCCCCCGGTCCGGTGCCGGCAGAGCGGCGCTCCCGGATCCGCACCGGCCGCGGGCACGGCCCAGAACACGCCGGGCACGGACACGGCACAGACCACGGCCGCCTCGCCGGCGCCGGCCGGGGGCGCCGGGGTCCCCGACTTCGGCCATCCGGTGCTGCACACCACCGGGCTCGTCGGCCCGGGAGAACGGTGGATCATGGTCCTGCTCACCGCCCACCCCACCGGGACCACCTGGCAGCGCTCCACCGGCCAGGTGACCAGGCTGGCCGGTGAGGTCCATCGCAGCGGGACCTCGTGATCCCGGGGTCGCCGGGGCGGCCCGCCGGCCGGCCCCCAGCCTGGCAGCGCCCCCGGCGAACCTGATCCACGAGACCACGGGAATGCTAAAATGGCCGGTTCCCCCGGTACCGCTCATCAGCGCGGTACCCGGCTCCTGGGGTGAAGGCCGTGATGCCGACGATGAGGGTTTCCCAGGCGAAGAACGGACTGAGCGCACGCCACGGAGGACGTCGTCCCCGGAAGTCGCGCCTCACCCGCATCGCCGGGCTCGTGCCCTGCGCCGCCCTCTTGGTCGCGAGCTGCTCACTCACCTCCGGGCCGACGGCCACGGCACCATCGGACACGGCGATCGGGCCGGCCCGTTCATCACGGCCCGGCACGCCGACCGCACCCCCCTCCGCACCGAGGCGGCCGGCGCTGATCGTGCTGCTTGCCCAGGACGGCAAGCTCCGGCTCGACGATCCGGTGTCCAAATACGTCCCGGATGTGCCCAACGACAAGAACATCACCATCGCAGAGCTGCTGAAGATGCGGGGCGGGCTTTACGACTACACGGACGCGCCCGAGTTGGCGGCGGCTCTGGATGCCGACCCGACGAAGGTCTGGACACCGCAGGAGGTGCTGGCCATCGCGTTCCGGCACCCGCCGCGGTTCCCGCCCGGCACGTCCTACGACTACAGCAACACCGACTACGCGTTGCTGGGTCTGACAGCCGAGAAGGCCGGTGGGCGCCTGTTGGCCCAGCAGTTCCAGGACCGGTTGTCCGGCCCGCTCAGGCTGCGGCGGACTTCGCTTCCCGCCGCCGACGACAACTCCGTCCCGGATCGCTACTCGCACGGCTACATGTACGGCGGGTCCTCCTACGCGCTGGTCGACAGGCAGTACCCCGCCGACATGCGGACCGCCGCGCGGAACGGAACACTCCAGCCCGTCGACCACACCTACCAGAACCCCTCCTACGCCACCGCCGCCGGTGGCGCCGTCTCCACCGCGAACAATCTGGCCACGTGGATCCGGGCACTGGTCTCCAGCAAGGTCTTGAACGCCGAATACCAGCGACAATGGCTCCACAGCCTGCAACCCGAGGACCCGGGTCGGAAAGCCATACCGTCAGGTGGTCCGCCGGCCAAGGGGTGAATGCATGCGCTTGGGCACGGCCATCCGCCATGCCTCCTCGACCAGCTCCCGCATCTCGGGCCCGTCGATCGCCTCCAGCCACACCTGGACCCAGTTGTAGCGCTCGTCGGAGGGCCGGGGCAGGTGGAACTTCCCCGGCTCGGCCGCGATCAGCGCGGCCCTCTCCTCCTTGGGGAAGGCGAACCCCATGGAGGTCTCGTCCGGCGAGATCGCGACGTAGACGATCCTGCCCACCCGGAACGTCACCCGGTCCCTGACGAGCCTCTCCTCGGTCCGGGGCAGCTCCATGGCCACGCGGCGGACGTCGTCACCTGTGATCATCGGGACGCCCCGTCGAGGGCGGCGGTGAGGCGGCGCAGCGTGCGCTGCAGATCGAGCAGCTCGGCGAGGTCGAGACCGGTGGCCTCGAAGATCCTGCCGGGGACCTCCAGCGCCGGCTCCCTCAGCCCGGCCCCCTCGGGCGTGAGCCGTACCAGCACGGAGCGCTCGTCGGCGGCGCTGCGCTCCCGGCGCACCAGCCCCGCCGCCTCCAGCCTCTTGAGCAGCGGCGACAGCGTGCCCGAGTCGAGGCGCAGGGCCGTGCCGAGCTCCTTGACCGTCACCGGCTGGCGCTCCCAGAGCACCATCATCGCCAGATACTGCGGATAGGTCAGGCCGAGCTCGCGCAGCTCCTTGCGGTAGACACCGTCCAGCGCCCGCGACGCGGCGTGCACGTCGAAGCAGAACTGGTTCTCCAGCAGCAGCATCGTCACGGCACGCAGTATATCAACTTGACTGCATCCAACTTGATTGCACACAATTCAATTGCAGGCAATCAATATATCCTCGATCCTCCAGGAGAACCCATGAGCACGCTCTACACGGCCGCCGCCACCGCCTCCGGACGCGAGGGACGGGCGGTGTCCTCGGACAACCGTCTCGACGTGACGCTCGCCCCGCCGAAGGAGCTCGGCGGCTCCGGCGAGGGCACCAACCCCGAGCAGCTGTTCGCGGCGGGCTACGCCGCCTGTTTCGCCGGCGCGCTGCAGTTGGTCGCCAAGCGCGAGAGGGTCGACGTCTCCGACGCCTCGGTGACGGCCGAGGTGGGCCTGGTGCCCGACGGCAGGGCCTACGGGCTGACCGTGACGCTGCGCGTGGAGCTCCCCGATGACCTGCGGGGTGAGGCCGGCACCGCCCTGGTCGAGGCCGCCCACCAGGTCTGCCCCTACTCCAACGCCACCCGGGGCAACATCCCGGTCAACCTGGTGATCGAGTGACGGTCACGTCCGGAGGAGGGGGCGGCGGCCGGCGAAGCCGAGATCCTCGCGGTGATACCAGGCCAGGTCGCGGTCCCCTTCGAGCCAGCACAGCAGGACCGGCACCCCGTCGAGCACCGAGGGGAAGTCCAGCAGCAGGGGCGCGACCCCCTTGATCTCGATCCCCCGCGCCTCGAACCAGCCGAGGATCTCATCCAGCCGCGCCTCCAGCGCCTTCGCCTCCGGCAGACCGCCGCCCGAAGGTGATGCAAAGCAGGGCTAAAGCCGCATACCCCAGCCGGTGAAACCGGAACGAGCAGCGATGTTGACGGTGAAGCCGTGCC
>NZ_JBSFPS010000243.1:0-15191 GCF_053588315.1 Streptosporangium sp. NPDC003464
CCGGCGCGCCGCCGGCGACGGTCTCCGCGGCGGGCTCCCCGGGTGGCGTGAGAGCCCACCGGGAGGCCCACAGCGCCAGGGCGGCGATGACGGCGGCCGCGGCGGCGAAGGTGGCCGCGGGGGTGAGGCCGGCGTGTGCGAGCAGCCCGCCGACGGCCGCGCCGGCGAACCCGCCGATGCTGAACACCGCGTGGAAGGACGACATGAGGGGCCGGCCCATGGCCCGCTCGACCTCGACGGCGTTGGCGTTCATCGCCACGTCGAGTGTGCCGTGCACCAGGCCGAAGGCGAACAGCGAGATCGTCAGGGTGATGAGGTCCGGCATGTGGGCCGGCAGGATCAGCACGACGCTCTGCGCGAAGGCCATCGGCAGCATCACCTTGACGCTGCCGTAGCGGTCGACCAGGCGGCCCACCGCCTGCATGCCCGCTATCGCTCCGGCGGCGATGCCGAGCAGCGCGAGGCTGAGCCGGCCGTCGCTCAGCTCCAGCTGCTGTTTGATGGCGGGGATCCGCGCCGTCCACGTGCCGACGGCCATGCCGGCGAGCAGGAAGAGCAGGCAGACCGCGACCCGGCCGCGGACGAGCGCGCCGCGGTCGAGAGTGGTGACGTGCACGGGGGAGGCTCCAGTCAGACGGTGCGGACGATGACGCCCGCGGCGGTGAGGGCGTCGTGTTCGGCCGGGGGGAGCGCGGCGTCGGTGACCACCATGTCGAGGCGGTCCAGGGGGCAGACGGCGCCGAAGGCGGTGCGGGTGAACTTGCCCGAGTCGGTGGCGACGACGACGCGCCGGGCCGAGGCGATCGCCGCCTGCTTGACGGCGACGTCGGACAGGTCGTGGGCGGTCAGGCCGTGCGCGGCGGACAGGCCGCAGCAGCCGATGACCGCGGTGTCGAAGCGCAGGGAGCGGATGGCGTTCTCGGTCAGCGGGCCGACGAAGTTGAGCTCGCCGGGGCGGACCTCCCCTCCAGGGAGCACCAGGCGGATCCGCGGGGCCGTGGCGAGCTCGCCGGCGGACTGCAGGGAGAGCGGCAGGACCGTCAGCCGGCGCTCGCGGAGCGCCCGGGCGATCTCCAGATTGGTGGTGCCGCCGTCCAGGAGCACGGCCTCACCATCGGCCAGCAGCGCGGCCACCTCGGCGGCGATGCGCCGCTTGACCTCCACCGCCTCGCGCTCGCGCACCCCGAAGGGGGGCTCCTCCCCGCGCAGCAGCAGGCTCACCGCGCCGCCGCGCACCCGCCGCACCACGCCCTGCTGGGCCAGCTCGTCGAGGTCGCGGCGGATGGTCATCTCCGACACCCCGTGCTCGGCCGCCAGCTCCGTCACCGACACGGTGTCGCTGACGCGCAGCGCGGACATGATCGCTCGAATCCGATCAGCACTTTCCATGTGTTCAATTGAACATGACTTATGTGACATTGGCAATCGTGCGGAACAATGACGTCATGCGTGCGAGTCGTCTGCTGTCACTCCTGCTGCTCCTGCAGACCCGGGGGCGCATGACGGCCACCGAGCTGTCGCAGGAGCTGGAGGTCTCCATCCGGACGGTCTACCGGGACGTGGAGGCCCTGTCGTCGGCCGGGGTCCCGGTCTACGCCGACCGCGGCCCGGCCGGGGGATACCGGCTGCTGGACGGCTACCGCACCCGCCTCAACGGTCTGACCGCGGAGGAGGCCTCCTCACTGTTCCTGGCCGGGCTGCCCGGCCCCGCCGCCGAGCTGGGGCTGGGGGAGGTGGCCGCCAACGCCGAGCTGAAACTGCTCGCCGCGCTGCCCCCCGAGCCGCGTTCCCACGCCGCCCGGATGCGCGAGCGCTTCCACCTCGATGTCCCGGGATGGTACCGCGGCTCCGACGAGGCGCCCTTCCTCAGTGATGTCTCCGAGGCGGTGTGGGACCAGCGGCCGCTGCGCATGACCTATCGCCGCTGGGGGCCGCGCGACGTCGAGCGCCTGGCCCACCCCTACGGCCTGGTCCTCAAGGGCGGGTCGTGGTACATGGTGGCCGCCGCCGACGGGGGAGCGCCGCGCACCTACCGCGTGTCGCGGATCGTCACCGCCGAGATCCTCGACGGCCGCTTCGAACGGCCCGGCGACTTCGACCTGGCCGCCTACTGGGAGCACTACGCGGCCGAGTTCCGGGCCCGGATGCACACCGCCGAGGCGCTGGTGCGGGTGGCGCCCGGCATCGAGGACATGCTGCGCTACACCGTCGGAGCCGACATCGCCGACGCCGCGCTGGCCGAGGCGGGCCCGCCCGACGAGCACGGCTGGGTCGTCGTGCGCCTGCCGATCGAGTCGGTCAGGCACGTCTCCTGGCTGCTGCTGCGCCTGGGCGCCGACATCGAGGTCCTCGGCCCCCCCGAGGTGCGCGAGCAGATGGCCGCCACGGTCGCCGAGCTCGCCGGGCTGTACGGCCCGCCCCGGGATTAAACGATTGCCGACGGCGCGGGATGCCGCGGATGATGACGGCATGTTCCTCATGGCCTTCATCGGCTCCTGTTTCCTGATCGCCATGATCCCCGGTGCCAGCACCGCGGTGATCCTGCGCCAGACCCTGAGGGCCGGGCGGGGACCGGGCCTGGCGGCCACGCTCGGCAACGAGACCGGCATCCTGCTGTGGGCGCTGGCCGCCGCCTTCGGCCTGTCGGCGTTGGTGCTCGCCTCGGAGGTGGCCTACGACGTCATGCGGGTCGCCGGCGCGCTGTTCCTGGTCGCCATGGGCGCCCAGTCGCTGTGGCGGGTCCGGCGAGAGGGGCGGGAGGGCGCAGCCGTACCGGAGCGGCGGGAGTCCGGACCGGAGCCCGGAGAGCCCGCGCGGGGCTGGTGGCGCTCCTACCTGCTGGGCCTCACCACCTGCATGGCCAATCCGAAGGCGGCGGTGTTCGCGATGTCGTTCCTGCCGCAGTTCGTCCCCGAGGGGGCGGACGTGCCGCTCACGCTGGCCCTGCTCGCGGTGGTCTGGGTGCTGGTGGACACCGTCTGGTACGGCCTGTTCATCTGGACGGTGGCGCGCGCGAAGCTGGTCCTCGGCCGCCCCGCCGTGCGCCGCCGCCTGGAGGTGATCTCCGGTGTGGTGCTGATCGGTTTCGGCCTGCGGCTGGCGGTGGAGGCGCGATGACGCTCCCGTCCGACGACGGGGGTGCGGGCTGACCCCGGCCGCCTGCCCGCCTGGACCGTCCCGTGGCGCGCCGTCTCGCGTCCCACGAGGGGCCCCGGCCGGGTGTGGCCGGAACGCGATGGAAGGGCACTGTGACTGGCGACTCTTCGAGTTTGACTGACTACGCTGTGTAAGGATCCGCGCCGGCTGGGGTATCACACCCCAGGGGCGCCGACCTGGCGGCCCGTTCTATCACCGGCGGCCCCGGCGGTGCCGCCGGCCGATCGTGAGGGAGTCACGCGTGACAGTCATCTCCGATGGCGTGTATCGCATCCAGTTCACCAGCGAGCAGCTGCTCACCGCGCCGGGTAACGCGCCTGGCGCGCCGATCTGCCTGCTGTGTCCCGATCCGGATCTCACGCAGACCTGGCAGGTGCGCAGCGTCGGCGACGGCAGGCACACGATCCGCGCCGCCGACTCCCAGCTGTATCTGAGCTTCGACGGCGAGCCCGACATGCACGAGACGGCCCTGACGCAGACCGAGCCGCGTCCCTGGAAGCTGAGGCCCACCCAGGAAGCCGACAGCTTCGCCATCGCCGTCCCCGACACCGACATGCGCCTGGGCCTGAGCCTGCTGCGGATCTTCCCGCCCCGGGTCGCCCTGGCCCCCGACTACGGCGACCCCTACCAGGCCTGGACCTTCACCAAGGCCAAGTAGCCCCTCCGCGCCAGGGCCCCTTCCGGCCCGCCGGCGGGACGTGAAAGGCGCAGCGGACCCCTGTCCATGGATCCGTGGCAGGCCGCTGCGCCGCCCGCCGTTCGCTGTTGCGCTGCCCGCCGCTGGGGCGCCGGAGACAGTCGGCCCCTTCTCCGCGTCCCAGATCGTACTCCTCCCGCCCGACCCGGCCCGTCCGGCGGCGCGGCCAGGGCCAGGCCAGGGCCAGGGTAGGGCCCGGCCGATCGGAGAACGGCATCCGTCCCCGGCCCAAGGTAGAGGTCGGCGGAGGCGCATGGCGAGAGCATCACGATTTTCGATGCTCAGGTCGTAAAGCGTTCACGGTTCTTGGGGGCGTGGCCACCGGTCGTCAGCATTCGTTCACACACGCATGCTGAACGACCAGGAGACATCAATGGGGACAGGCAACTCGCGGCGCAGGCTGGCCCTTGCCGCTTGCGCGCTGAGCGGTTCACTGGTGGCCGGCGCCACCACCTTCGCCGCCGCATCCACCGCTTCCGCCGCATCCGTCACGTCGGCCGGGTCGGCCGTGTCCGCGCCGCAGGAGACCACGCTGCGGGTGAAGATGTCGGGCTCGGGCGTCGACACGCTCAACCCGTTCCTCGCCTTCTTCAACGGCGCGCTGGACATCTTCGGCTCGATCTACCCCACGCTGAACTCGCTGGACGAGAACGGCAAGCCGGGTCCGTACCTGGCGGAGTCGTGGACGCCGTCAGAGGACAAGCTCACCTGGACCTTCAAGCTCAGGGACGGCCTGAAGTGGAGTGACGGCAAGCCGATCACGGCCGAGGACGCCGCCTGGACCCTCAACCTGATCATGACCGACGCGGTCGCGGGCACCGCCAACGGCTCGCTGGTCAGCAACTTCGAGTCGGTCACCGCGACCGACGCCACGACGCTGGTCATCAAGACCAAGGCGCCGCAGGCCAACGTCATCTACGCGAGCATCCCGATCAGCGGCATCCCGATCGTGCCGAAGCACATCTGGGAGCCGCAGGCCAAGAACCTCAAGGACGTCAAGAACGACACCTTCCCCGTTGTCGGCTACGGCCCGTGGACGCTCGCGGAGTACAAGCCCGAGCAGTACGCGAAGTTCGACGCCAACAAGGACTTCATCCTGGGCCGGCCCGGCTTCGACCACATGATCCAGCAGAGCTTCAAGTCGACCGACGCCGCCGTCGCCGCGCTGCGCAGCGGCCAGCTGGACTACATCAACGGTGTGAACCCGACCCAGTTCAAGGCGCTGCAGACGGACAAGAGCCTGCTGACCGTCCAGGAGGTCGGCAACGGCTGGACCGGTGTCGAGGTCAACCACAACGCCCGCACCCGCACCGGCAAGAAGATCGGCACCGGCCACCCCGCGCTCGGCGACCCGGTGCTGCGCCGTGCGATCTCGCTGGCCACCGACCGGAAGACGCTGGTCGCCAAGGTGCTCGACGGCATGGGTGTGGCCGGCTCCGGCTACCTGCCCCCGGCCTGGCCGCAGTGGAGCTGGAAGCCGGACGCGGGCCAGGAGACACCGTTCGACCTTGCCCAGGCCGCCAAGATCCTCGACGAGGCCGGCTACACCAAGGGCGACGACGGCGTCCGCGTCGACCCCAAGAGCGGCAGGCCGCTGGAGCTGCGCCTCGGCATCCACTCCGACGACACGGCCGACGCGGGCATCTCCACCTACCTCAAGGGCTGGCTGGAGACGATCGGCGTCAAGCTCAAGATCCAGACGCTGAGCATGAGCGCGCTCAACAGCGACCTGGCCAAGGGCGACTGGGACCTGCTGATGGACGGCTGGACCACCGGCCCCGACCCGACCTACCTGCTCGGCATCCAGACCTGCGCCACACTGCCCAAGGACGACGGCACCGGCGGCAACACCGACGCCTTCTTCTGCGACAAGGCCTACGACGAGCTGTTCGACAAGCAGCTCACCACGTTCGACCAGAACGAGCGGGCCAAGATCGTCGCCGAGATGCAGGCCATCCTCTACAAGGCCGACGTCGACCAGATCCACTTCTACGCCAACACCCTCGACGTCGCCCGCACCGACACCGTGAGCGGTCTGATCACCGGGCAGCCGGACGCGCAGGGCATGTACCCGGCGCAGACCGCGTTCTGGAGCTACCTCAAGGCCGCGCCGCCCGCCGCGAAGCCGGCCGCCGCCTCGGCGGAGGAGGGCGGCGGCAGCACGCTGTGGATCGTCGGCGGTGTCCTGCTCCTCGCGCTCGTCGGCGGCGGGATCGTGCTCAAGCGCCGCTCGGGGGCGGGCGACCGTGAGTAGCCTCACCGCCCCGGGCCCGGCCAAGGTCAAGGGGCGGGGGGTCAAGCGGTCGGATCTCCTGCCCTATCTGGGCTCGAAACTGGTCGCGGCCCTGGTCAGCTTCTTCGTCACGCTGGTCATCGGCTTCGTGATCTTCAGCCTGATGCCGGCCGACCCGGTCCGCACCCTGACCAGGGGCCGCCCCACGAGCGAGGCCCAGCTCGCCCAGATCCGTGTCCAGCTCGGCCTGGACGACCCGATCTGGGAGCGGTTCCTCACCTTCGTCGGCAACACGCTCAAGGGAGAGCTCGGCTACTCCTGGCAGTTCCAGCAGTCGGTCTCGTCGCTGGTGGCCGACCGGCTCGGGCCGACCCTGCTCCTCATGGGCACGGCCGCGGTCCTGTCGATCGCGTTCGGCCTGTGGCTGGGCGTCCGCAGCGGCTGGCGGCACGGCAGCCTGTTCGACCGGATCGCCTCCAGCACCTCGCTCACGCTGTGGTCGGTGCCGACGTTCTGGCTCGGCATGATCCTGCTGGTCACCTTCAGCGTGGGTGTCGGCCCGATCCCGAGCCTGTTGCCCGCGGGCGGGATGAGCGACCCCTCGCTGCCGCAGGAGGGCTGGACCCACGTCGCCGACGTGGCCAGGCACCTGGTGCTGCCCTGCCTGACCATGGTGCTGGTGGTCTTCGCCCAGTACGTCACGGTGATGCGCACCTCGATCATCGACGAGATGGGCAGTCCCTACCTGCTGACCGCCAGGGCCAAGGGCCTGACCGACGACGCCGTACGGCGGCGCCACGCGGTGCCGAACGCACTGCTGCCCTCGGTCACGATGATCTTCATGCATCTCGGCATCCTGGTCAGCGGCGCGATCACGGTCGAGGCCGTCTACTCCTGGCCCGGCCTCGGCTACCTGACCTACGAGGCGCTCAAGATCCCCGACCTGCCCCTGCTCCAGGGCACCTTCATCGTCTTCAGCGCGAGTGTGATCATCATGAACCTCCTGGCGGACGTGGTCTACCGCTTCCTCGACCCGAGAGTGCGAGCCCAATGAAGCGCCTTCACCCGGGCGGTGGCCGATGACCGCCGCCACGCACGCCCCGGCCACCGTCGAGGTCCCACACCACCACGCGTTCGGCCGCTTCTGCCGCGCCTACGCCAGGCGGCCCGCCGGTCTGGCCGGGCTCGGCCTGCTCGTCGCCTTCGGCGCGCTGGCCCTGGCCGCGCCGCTGTTCATCGGTGACGACCAGCTCAACGTGATCAAGGTGGACGGCCCGCAGCTGTCGCCGCCCGTCGCCGGCTACCCGCTCGGCACCGACCAGGCGGGCCGCTCGGTCCTGCTGCTGGTCATCTGGGGCGCACGCGAGTCGCTCAGCATCGGCATCATCGCCACCGCGCTCACCGTGGTCCTGGGCAGCGCGGTCGGCCTGCTGGCCGGGCACTACCAGGGCCGGGTCGGCCAGGCGCTGATGCACGTGACCGACTGGTTCATCGCGCTGCCCAGCCTGCCGCTGGCCATCTCGCTGTCGGCCGTGCTCGGCCAGGGCGCGGCGTCGATCACGATCGCCATCGCGGTCACCTCGTGGACCGCGACCGCCCGCCTCGTGCGCGCCCAGACGCTCGCCGTCGAGGCGAGACCCTTCATCGAGCGGGCCAAGGTGCTGGGCGCGGGCAACACGCAGATCATGATCAGGCACGTGCTGCCCAACGTCACGCCGCTGATCCTGGTCTCCAGCACGCTCACCGTCGCCTCGGCGATCCTGTCGGAGGCCACGCTGACCTTCCTCGGCCTCGGCGACCCGACCAGCGTGACCTGGGGTTCGATGCTCCAGGCGGCGTTCGCGGGCGGCGCGGTCACCGCGGGCGCGTGGTGGTACCTGCTACCGCCGGGCATCGCGATCCTCATCGTCGTGCTCGGCTTCACGCTCGTCGGCCGTGCCGTCGAGCACGTGCTCAACCCGAGGATGGTGGACCGATGACGGCGAGGGAGCAGACCCGGGCGCCGGAGGGGCGGAGCGGGGCTCCGATGCTCGACGTACGCGACCTGCGGGTGACCTACCGCAACGGCGAGCGCGCCGTGCCCGCCGTACGCGGCGTGAGCTTCACCCTCGACCGCGGCCAGACCCTCGGCGTCGCGGGGGAGTCGGGCTCGGGCAAGTCCACGATGGCGCTCGGCCTGCTGCGGCTGCTGGCCCCCTCCGCCCAGGTGAGCGGCGAGGTGCTGTTCGAGGGGGAGGACCTGCTGACCGCCAGGTGGGCGCGGCTGCGCGCGGTGCGCTGGTCGGCGGCCTCCGTGGTGTTCCAGGGCGCGATGAGCGCGCTCAACCCGGTGCGCACGATCGGCGAGCAGATCTGCGAGCCCATCCTGCTGCACGAGAAGGTCGGGCAGCAGGCGGCACGCAAGCGGGCGGCCGAGCTGCTCGACAGCGTCGGCGTGCCGTCGCGGCGGGCCGGCTCCTACCCGCACGAGTTCTCCGGCGGCCAGCGCCAGCGCATCATGATCGCGATGTCGCTGGCCTGCCGCCCCGACCTGATCATCGCCGACGAGCCGACCACCGCGCTCGACGTCATGGTCCAGGCGCAGGTGCTGGAGCTGCTCGGCGAGCTGGTCCGCGAGTCGGGCATCGGCGTCATCATGATCAGCCACGACCTGTCGGTGCTGTCGCACATGTGCGAGCGGCTGGCCGTCATGTACGCGGGACAGATCGCTGAGATCGGCCCGTCCAGGCAGCTCATCGCCGAGCCGCGGCACCCCTACACGCGGGCGCTCGGCCGGGCCTTCCCGACGATCGGCGACCCGGCCTCGCGGCTCGCGCCCGCCGGGCTGCCCGGCGACCCGCCCACACCGCCCGAGCTGGCCGGGCTCGACAAGGGCAGCGGCTGCGCCTTCGAGCCACGCTGCCCCGAGGCCGTGGCGGCCTGCCGTACCGAGACCGTGGAGCTGTGGCCGAGCGGCCCGCGGCGCGAGGCCGCGTGCCTGCGCGTGCTGGAAGGGAGCGGGGCATGAGACCCGTGCTCGAAGTCCGCGACCTGACGGTCACCTATCCGGCGCGCAGGGGCGCCCGGCCGGCGCGCGCCGTCGACGGGGTGAACCTCCAGGTGCGGCAGGGCGAGATCGTCGCGCTCGTCGGCGAGTCGGGATGTGGCAAGTCCACGCTGGCCAGAACCCTGGTCGGGCTGGTCAGGCCGACCGGCGGCCAGGTGCTGAGCGACGGCGAGCCCCTCGGCTACTCCGCCGCCGCGCTGAAGGCCTACCGCCGCCGCACCCAGCTCGTCCTGCAGGACCCGGGCGGCGCCCTCAACCCCAGGCAGAACGTCTTCGACGCCGTCGCCGAAGGGCCCAGGCTGCACGGCCTGACCGACCGGCTCGGCGAACGGGTGCACGGCGCGCTGGCCAGGGCCGGACTGCGGCCGCCCGGGGAGTTCGCCGGGCGCTTCCCGCACGAGATGTCCGGCGGCCAGCAGCAGCGCGTCGTCATCGCGGGGGCGCTCGCGCTCGAACCCTCGGTCATCGTCGCCGACGAGCCGGTGGCCTCGCTCGACGCCTCGGTCAGGGGCGAGATCCTCAAGCTGATCCTGGAGCTGCGGGACTCGCTCGGCCTGTCCGCGCTGGTCGTCAGCCACGACCTCGGCCTGGCCTGGAACATCGCCGACAGGGTCGCGGTCATGTACCTCGGCAGGATCGTCGAGACCGGCACGGTCGAGGAGGTCCTGCTGCGCCCCAAGCACCCCTACACCAGGGCGCTGCTGTCGGTGCTGCCCGACTCGGGCGGGCCGCCCGTGCTGCTCACCGGCGAGCCGCCGGACCCGACCTCCGTCCCCGACGGCTGCCGCTTCCACCCCAGGTGCCCGCTCAGGGCGGCCGAGCAGGACGCGCTGTGCGACAGCCGCGACCTGCCCGTCCTGACCGGCGACCCGTCGCCCTCCAGCCTCGCCGCCTGCCATCTCGTCCACTGAAGGAGTTCTTCGATGACCGCTTTCCTCCGCCCGCCCGCCCTGCGACCCGGCGCCCGCGTCGCCGTCATCGCCGCCAGCAGCCCGCCCAACCAGGCCAACCTGGACCGCGGCCTGGTGGCGATGGAGCAGGTCGGCCTCAAGCCCGAGGTGTTCGCCTCCTCGCGGGTCGGCGGGACCGAGTACGACTACCTGGCCGGCGACGACGTCCTGCGGGCGGACGACCTGACCAAGGCGCTCGGCGACCCGGCCTTCGACGCGGTCTTCTGCGCCGGCGGCGGGTACGGCATGCAGCGCACGCTGGAGCTGGTCGACTGGTCGAAGATCGACGCGGCCAGGCCGAAGGTCGTGGTGGGCTACTCCGACGTGACCGCGCTGCTGGAGGCGATCGCGGTCAAGCTCGGCTGGGCGTCACTGTTCGGGCCCATGGTCGCCTGCGACGGCTTCTACGAAGGGCCGGGCGAGTACGACTTCGACGAGCTGATGAAGCTGCTGTTCCACCCGGAGACGGTGACCGAGCTGGTCTTCCCCGACGCCAGGACCGTCGTGCCCGGCATCGCGGAAGGTCACACGCTGGGCGGTACGGCCACGCTGCTGGCCGCCTCGATCGGCACCGACACCTCGCTGCCCGCCCGCGGCGCGATCCTCTTCCTGGAGGACGTGGACGAGGAGCTGTTCCGGATGGACCGCTACATCACCCAGCTCCGCCGGGCCACCTACAGCGACGGCGTGGCCGGGATCCTGCTCGGCACCTTCACCAACTGCGGCGAGCCGCGCGACGTGGAGCGGATGCTGGTGGAGCGGCTGAGCGACCTCGGGGTGCCGGTCCTCGCCGGGGCGGACATCGGGCACGGGATCTCGATGCAGACCTACCCGATCGGGGTCAGGGCCCGGCTCGACACCGAGGCGGGCAGGCTGAGCTTCCTGGAGCCGGTGCTCACCTCCTGAGGGCCGTGGCGGATCACACACCGGCAAGGACCCCGGCGTCCCCGGGGTCCTTGTCGGCGAGGTGGCCGAACAGCCGCCGCGGCTCACGCTGTCAGGCGCTCGACGTCCCGGGTCGGCCGGTCCCGGAGAACGGGCCGGACCCGGAAGTTCGATGCGGCGTCGGCGCAGGTAGGCGCGGTTGGCGCGGAGGGACCGTTCCTCGTCGGCGAGGTCTCCACGTGCCATGGTGACGGCCTACCAGGATCGAGGACCGAGGCGCAGACGAAGCCTGCTGACCAAGTACACCTGACCTGTTCCTGGGCCGAGGAAGGGGCCGGCCCGGGGTGCTGGTGGATGATCAACCGAATTCGGGAGCCGGGGCCGTGGCGTTGAGCGCCGTCACGATCGTCTCCTCCTCGTACCTGAAGTGGGACTCCAGCTGGTCCGCCAGCCGCTCCAGGTCGGCGCGCAGCTGCACGGAGTCGGTTTCACCGGGTACGAAGCCGTCGACGAGCTGCTGGATGTCGTCCTGCAGCCGCGCTACCACCTTGTGCTCCTCGCCGAGCTGCGCCAGCGCCGGAGCGAGTGCAGGGAACTGCTTGGCCAGCATCGGGAACACGGCCGTGTCCTCGCCGCCGTGATGCTTCTTCAGCGCCCCGCAGAAGTTCAGGCAGTGGGTGCGCATCTGCTGGAGGAGGTCCGGCGGCGTCCGCTCGATCGTGCCCATGCTGCCCCCGATCGCCCGGTCGGCCTGGGCGCGGAGCGTCTCGAGCTCCTCGCGCAGCCAGTCGTGCACCTCGACGATCCAGTCGCCCATGCCCTTGACCCGCTCCTCGCCGGGCTTGGGGCCGATCCGGTGCAGTACGACGACCGGGATCTCCCGGGCCGTCCTGGCCTGGTGGTCGGCGTACCCCGGCGCCTCGGCGATCACGCGGTCGAAGAGCTTGTCACGCTCCTGGGCCGGCGGGATGGCGGCGATCGCCTGATAGGTGTCGCTACCCGTCTCGACCGTCACGATCGGGTTCTTGCGGATGTTGTGGTACCACGCGGGGTGCTTGTCGGCGCCATTCGAGGACGCGACGACGATCCCTTTTCCGGCGAATTCGAGATACCCCAGAATGCTCTCCCGTCGCAGGCCGCTCTTGGCTCCGACGGTCGTCAGCACGGCCAACGTCCAGCCCTCGAACATGCCGCTCATCTTCCCGTTGTTCGCCCGAAACTCGGCGATGACCTGACGCTGGAGCTCATTGACGTCGAAGCCCGCCCAGGTCTCGGCCTGTTCCTTGCTCATGCACTGCCTTTCCGCGTCGATTGATCGCGAAGGAGGGCCACGCCACCGGAGATCGACACAGAAATACCCCGCATGCCTACGCAGTGAAGATGGGCGCAGCAATCCCAGGACAGGGACTGACAAGCTACGAGAGACGGAACGTGCCGATCTCTGCAATGGCTGAGTAGCCGATACCTCCATGCGTAGGCCCATACGGGGCTCGGTGAGACCGTAACACCGTCCCCGCTCATCGAGCAACGTCACCGTGGCGGGTGCGACCGGGAGCCGGTGGACCGGATTTGGGCCCGATCTCGAATCAGCCCCTGGAGATCACCCGGTGGGCCGGAGGCTGCGGGTCCAGATGAGGGAACCACGTAGATGGAGCCCGGCGAGGTAGCCGGCGGAGGTCTTGTCGTAAAGGGTGGCGAGGCCGCGCCAGTCCTTGATCTTGTTGATGCAACGCTCCACGCTGACTCCGAAGATCTGGATCCCAACCAGGGACAGACCCTAGGGGCTCGCCAGGACTTTGCGCGTTCGGCGAGCAAGGTCCTGAGAGCCTGCTTGGAACGGCCTTCGATCACGTCGAGCAGCCGGTCAGGTTGGTGATCACGCTGACGTATTTGTCGCCACGCATGTTCGGGGACGCCGAGTGCTGTGATGAGGTCTTCCGAATGGGCTCGGTGGTGGAACCCCGTCCTCGGGAGACCTCGACTCCTGCCCGGCCACTGACGGAGCCGCCTGCGGGCCGGCAGGGACGAGTGCGGCGCCACTCTCCGAGTGCCCCTGAAGGACGCCGACTACGGCAGGCGGGTGTGTTCGGCTCGGCTGGCGGCGATGCGCCGGGCGGCGAGAGCACGGGCCCGCTCGGTGTCGTGCCCGGTAAGCCGGCCGAGGATCGTCGCGAGCGGCCTGACCTGGCCGTACCCACCCCAGTGGCCCTCAGGGATCTCGGTGGGAAACACCCAGATCCGGCCCGCGTCGCGCGGCCAGGCGCCGTTCTCGGCGTCCAGGATCGCCTCGGTGACGTCGGCGATGACGCCCGCCCGCGCCTTCTCGTCGAGCTGCCCCTCCGGGACGGACGGGACGACCTTGTAGTGCGGCGCGTTCGCGGGGGATCCGCCGACGTAGACGGCGACCGGCCGGTGCAGGAAGACCCAGGAGACGGACCGGGTCACCGGGTCGGCGGGGTCGAATCCCTCGTGGCGGATCAGGATCTCGGTGATCCGGTTCAGCAGCGCCGCCTCGGCATCGGGCTGGAGCGCACGGTCGGGGATGTACACGTCGAGCATGGGCATGGCCTGGCCTCCTAGGTTTATTTCTTCAACTCAGCGGCCCGGACCCTAGGAGGCTGAGTAGAGATTGTCAACTCAGATCGATACGATCGGTCCGTGGAGACGCAGCGGATCGACCCGGTGAACTGTTCGGTGGCCCGCACCCTCGCGGTGGTGGGTGAACGCTGGTCGCTGCTGATCGTGCGCGAGGCACTGGACGGGACGCGCCGGTTCGGGGAGTTCCGTGCCCGTCTCGGCATAGCGAGCAACCTTCTGGCCGCCCGGCTCGACACCCTCGTGGCGGCCGGAGTGATGCGACGCGTCCCCTACCAGGAACCCGGCGACCGGCAGCGCTTCGAATACCACCTCACTGAGCAGGGTCATGACCTGCGGCCCACGCTGGTCGCCCTGCTGGAGTGGGGCGACAAGTACCTGGCCGACCCGGAGGGGCCGTCGGTCATCGTCCGGCATCGTCCCGCCGACGACGGCACCGCCTGCGAGGAACCGGTGAGGGTCGTTCTCGAATGCGCTGCGGGGCACACCCGGCTGCCGCCGGAAGCCCTCTACCGCGCCCCCGGACCGGGCGCCCGCTTCCTGGACCCCGCTGAGGCTTGAGCACCGCGACGGCGAACGAAGCCAGATCCGGCCGGTAACCGGCGACCTCGTCTGGTTGACGATCGACGGCCGGCTGGATCGGCCCCTCGCCGCGCCGGGGCTGCGAGCCTTTCGCGTTCCGCTGGAATCATCCCCGTCGTCGTGTCGGCTCGTGCTCATTTATGCCGCGTCATATCCCCACGCGCGAGCCGCCGCACGTGTCGGCGTACGCGTTCAACCTGGTCGGCCACCGGGCCGGGGCCATGCCGACCGGGTCGGTCGCCCTGCGTCGACCTGCCCGATCCGTAAGTCGTCGCGATTGTCCGGGCGGAGGCGCGGCGCCAATCACGGTGAGGACGCATGGTGACGTCCTGAGCGCGAGGGATCACTGTGAGGTGTATTAGGGATAAAACCCTGGTCAGGACGGGGTCGACGTCCGTGACTGAGAGGTCGGTGGAAGTGCGAACTTTACTCTTTCTTTAAGTGATCTTTGCTGATAACTTCCTGTCCGAATTGCCACCTTTGGCAGCCCGTACACCTTTGTGCGGGCTCCTTGGCATGCCTACAGAAAGAGCAACAGTCAGTGCCACCAGACACAGGGCAGCGAGGCTTATCCCTCACAGCCACACAAACGCGACGCCGAGGCTTCCTCGGCCGCGCCGCAGTCATCAGCATCGCCACAACTTTGCTGATCAGCCTCGCCGCCGTACCCTCCTGGGCGCAGGAGCCCACGCCCACACAGGCACCAGCGGAAACCAAGACCCCGCACCCCTCCGGCACCAGCTCAGGGGACAAGGTCCTCGATGCCGCCAAGAGCAAGGCGGCCAAGTCCGGCAAGCGGGTGGAGATCCCGGAACGCAACACTGAGACCACCACGCTGTACGCCAACCCCGACGGCAGAACGCTCCGGCTGGAGCTCAGCACCCAGCCGGTCCGCGTCAAGAACGCCGACGGCAAGGGCTTCACCCCGATCGACACCACCCTGGTGGAAGAGCCCCGGGAGAACCCCTACCTGTCCTCCGACGGCTCGGTGGCGCACAAGAACGCCCGCAAGTTCGCCAGGCGCCCTATCGACGCGCCCGGCGTGAT
>NZ_JBSFPS010000244.1:0-14960 GCF_053588315.1 Streptosporangium sp. NPDC003464
AGGTGATGCTCGCCTTCCAGAACCAGCCCTGGGTGTAGGCGGTGGTGACGGTCCGGATCAGGTCTTCCTCGGTGACCATCTTGTTGATCACCTTGCGCATCCGCTCGGAGCCGCCCTCCGGGGCGAACGTCAGGCCCGAGCGGCGGCCGTTGCGGGAGAACTCGTTGGCCAGGTCGATGTTGAAGGCGTCGACCCGGGTCGAGGGCAGCGACAGCGAGGTGTTGGTGCCCTCGTAACGGTCGGCCAGGCCCTTGGCGATGTCACCGATCTCGGAGTGGTCGGCCGACGACAGCGACAGCAGTCCGACCTCGTTGAAGCCGGATGCCTTGACGCCCGCGTCGACCATGTCGCCGATCGTGGTGATCGAACGCTCCCGGACCGGCCTGGTGATCATTCCGGCCTGGCAGAACCGGCAGCCGCGGGTGCAGCCGCGGAAGATCTCCACGCTGAACCGCTCGTGCACGGTCTCGGCCAGCGGGACCAGCGGCTTCTTCGGATAGGGCCACTCGTCCAGATCCATGACCGTGTGCTTGTGGATCCGCCACGGCACGCCCGACCGGTTGGGCGCGACCCGCCGGATCCGGCCGTCGGCGTGGTAGTCGACGTCGTAGAACCTGGGCACGTAGACCCCGCCGGACTCGGCCAGCCGCATCAGCAGTTCGTCGCGTCCGCCGGGCGAGCCCTCGGCCTTCCACTCACGGATGACCTCGGTGATCGCGATGGCGATCTGCTCTCCGTCGCCCAGCACCGCGGCGTCGATGAAGTCGGCGATCGGCTCCGGGTTGAAGGCCGCGTGACCGCCCGCGAGGACGATCGGATCGTCGTCGCCCCGGTCGGCCGCCTCCAGTGGGATGCCCGCCAGCTCCAGCGCGGTGAGCATGTTGGTGTAGCCGAGCTCGGTGGAGAACGACAGCCCGAACACATCGAACGCCCGCACCGGCCGGTGGGCGTCGACCGTGAACTGGGGAACGCCCTCGGACCGCATGAGCGCCTCAAGATCGGGCCAGACCGCGTAGGTCCGCTCGGCCAGCGTCTCGGGCATCTCGTTGAGGATCTCGTAGAGAATCTGGACGCCCTGGTTGGGCAGGCCCACCTCGTAGGCGTCCGGGTACATCAGGGCCCAGCGGACCGTGGTCTCGTCCCAGTTCTTAACGGTCGAGTTGAGCTCACCTCCGACATACTGGATCGGCTTCTGCACTCTGGGCAGAAGCGCTTCCAGGCGGGGAAACAGCGACTCGACAGACATGCGTCAAGCCTATCCGGCTAGAACGGGTGCCACAGGCGGTCGTCCCCCGCCCGCAGCGAGTCGAGCCGGTGCCGCAGCTCCTCGCCGGCCCGGCGGTCACGGTGGGCGTTGCGCAGCACGGCGGTGAGAGTCTGCAGTTCGCGCATGTCGCGCAGCACCGGATAGCCCTCCCAGCGCGTCGCGTCGTAGCCGTAGGCCTCGCTGAAATTGGACCGCTGCCGCTCGGTGAGCCCGAACCGGACCCCCTGCAGGGTCGGGATCAGATCGATCTCCCGCGGCCCCGCGCACACCCCGTCCCAGTCGCACAGCAGGAACCCGTCACGCGTCCGGATCATGTTCCCGCGGTGGGCGTCGCCGTGCGTCAGCCCGTACGGCAGGGCGAACTCCAGCCGCTCGTAGTAGATCTCGGCGAGTGTGTCGCAGCGTCCGAGCAGCCAGGCGCGGCCGTCGTCGTCGAGCGCGCGGCCGGCCAGGATCGCCCGGCGCACCGCCCCGAAGGGGTCGTGGGTCGGCAGCTCGAACGGCACCGGCGGCAGGTCGTGCAGCCTGCGCAGCAGCGGGCCGAGCTGCGCCGGGTCGGGCGGCGGCCCGATGTGCTCCTCGTGGTGCCAGAAGGTCGCCAGGAAACCCTCCGCGACGACCGGCTGCTTGATCTCCTCCAGCGGCCGGATGGTGGGGAAGCCCTGCTCGGCCAGCCAGCGGGTGACCCGGACCGAGGTCACCAGCCGGTCGAACTTGCCCGGCGTGGTCGCCTGCGCCAGCCGTACCACCACCCGCTCGGCGGGCAGGTGGTAGACGGTGTTGGCGAAGTCGCGCAGCAACGTGAAACCGGTGCTGTCCAGTCCGGCCTCCCGGCTGGTGTGGCCGAGCGCCGCGGCCGCCCGGGTGAGGAGCGGGTTTCCGGCGGCAATGGTCATCGTCCGCTCCTGTCCGAGATCGCGTGCCGGGCCTGCTGGGGGAGGCCGACGGCGCAGAAACTCTCGATCTGTCTGGCCATGTGCGCTCCTCCGGGTCTGGCCGACAGCAGCGCGCGGCCCGTGCTGAGGGTCGTGCCCAGGCTGCCGATGCGCCGGTCGGGCGGGAGCGCGAGGATCGGCGCCATGGCGCCCTCCGCACCCGCGGCGTCGCCCTCCATGAGGTGGGCGATCGCCAGGTGGGCGCTGGCCATGGACTCGCACCCGTAGGAGCGGTTCTCCGGATCCCCGGCGGCGTACAGGGCCAGCGACTCGCCCGCCGCCTCGATGGCCGCCGCCGAGGCGCCCAGATGCAGGTGGGTGACCGCCGCGTAGTAGCGCTCCTTGGCCGGGCGGAACGCGAACTCTCCGGCGATCTCGTCGTGCAGCTCGTCCGCCCCGGCCGCCCGGACGTCCGCCGCCCGGCGCAGCGCCTCCTCCGCCTCCCGGCCCCGGCCCATCAGCGCGTAGGAGCGGGCCCGCAGCATGTGCAGGCGGGTGGCGCCGGACCCCGCGCTCATCGAGGTCAGCCCCTCCTCCGCGTATCTGGCCGCGTCGCTGTAGCGCCGGTCCCACAGCGCCACCGAGGCCTGCATCCCGCGCGCCCAGCCCATCAGCGGCGCGTGCCCGGCCACCTTGCCGTAGGTCCAGGCGGCCCGGGCGAGGGTGTCGGCGGGGACCCGGCGGTCCATGTCCATGCTGACGTTGGCCATCAGCCCGCACAGCGCGCCGGTCAGGAAGTAGAGCTCCCGGGCCTGCCCGGGGTGGATGCGCTTGTCCAGCGCCCTGCGGGTCCGTTCCTGCAGTTCCCGCATCTCCACGAAGAGCGGCAGCGGGGCCTCGGCGACATAGCGTTTGCCGACCCAGATCACCTGGGTGCGCAGCCGCTCCAGCGCGCCCGAGCCCAGCTCGCTCGCCTCGGCCTCCTCGGCGTGGGCGCCCGCCTCGTCGGCCGCCGCCGAGATCAGGTCCAGGGCGGGGGGCCCGGACGGCACGGAGCGCAGCTCCTCGGGGGTGTAGTCGTTGGCGAAGCCGAGCTGCACGGGCCCGGTCTCGTAGAGGCGGCACAGCAGGTCCGTGTAGTCCCGGTCGGGCCGCGCCCCGGCCTCCCACTCCCGCCAGGAGCGCTCGGTCAGCCCGCGCCGCTTGACGCCCTCCCTGTCGCACAGGGCGTGGAAGTGCTCGATGGCCTCCTCCACGGTCCAGCCGTGGGCGAGCCTGCGGCATTTGAACCTGGTCTGCTGCGGGCAGCAGGCATGGATCTCGTCGACCATCTGCTGGATCACCGCCGCCGACGGCGGACCGGACACGGAAGCCAGCGTCCGGTTACGGATGATCGTCGCGCAGGCCAGCGCGGCGCGGTCTCCACCGCGTGAACTCTGGGTCATCGGCTCTCCCGGCCGTTCTCCGAAGGGGTCGCCGCCACGCTAGTGCGCCGGCCGGTGCCGGGTGGACCTGAGAGTCCGCCGCCGGCGCGGGAGCGGGCCCCCGCCATGAGGCGCGCTCCCCTCATGTTCATGAAGCGCACTCCCCTCACGGGCCGGACCCCCTCATGAACCGGCCTCCCCGAAGGGCCCGACCGTCCCGCCGTTGCGGAGCTGGGCCTGGAAGAGCTGCCCGCACAGGCTGCTCGGGGTCTCGGCGAACCAGACCGCCGGCGGGCTGCCCGCCGACACCGCGGCCCACCGGCCCTTGCTGAAGACGATCCGATAGTCGGGGAACGCGGTACGCAGCAGTTCCAGTGCCCGTTGCCGCTCGGCGAGCTCCGATGTCACGGCTCCTCCGTCATCGCGAGTTCCGTCATCGTTCCCAGAATGTTCGCTTGACCACCGCGACGCCAGTGAGAATCCGGGGCCACGGACATGCGGGCGGCTCTCATGTCGGGCCTAGAACGATTGTTCGCGGATGTGGATGGCCTGGAGCAGGCCGACGGCGATCATATTGGCGAAGGTCGCCGTGCCGCCATAGGAGACGAACGGCAGTGGAAGACCGGTGATCGGCATGATCCCGATCGTCATGCCGATGTTGACGAACGACTGGAAGGCCAGCCAGCACACGATCACTCCGGCCGTCAGCGTGCCGAACCGGTCGTCGCACTCCCGCGCGATCCGCATCCCGCGCAGCAGGATCACGCCGAGCAGGGCCACCACGGTGACCGAGCCGAGGAAGCCGAACTCCTCGCCCGCCACGGTGAAGATGAAGTCGGTGTGCTGTTCGGGCACGAACCGGCCGGTGGTCTGGCCGCCGTCGAACAGGCCCTTGCCGAACAGCTCCCCCGAGCCGATGGCGATCAGCGACTGGGTGCTGTTGTAGCCGACGCCACGCGGATCGCTGGCGGGGTTGAGGAAGGCGGTGAACCGGGCGATCTGGTACGGCTCCAGCACGTCGAGGAACCACACGGCCACCGCCCCGCCGGCCACGGCGAGGGTGAGGCCGCCGATCCAGCGTTTGCGGACCCCGGCGACGACGAGCGCGGCGGCCGTGATCACCCCGAGGACCATCGTGGTGCCCAGGTCGGGCTGGAGCATCACCAGTCCCATGGTGAAGACGCCCACCACCAGCGCTATCCCGACGTCCAGGCCGCGCGGCCGGTCGGTGCCGGCGGCGGGCTTGGCCAGCAGCATGGCGAGCATCAGCACCAGGCCGAGCTTGGCGAACTCCGACGGCTGGAAGGCGAACCCCCCGCCCACCATGATCCACGAGTGGGCTCCGTTCACGGTGGAGCCGAGCGGCGTGATCACCAGGAACAGCCCGAGCAGGGACAGGCCGTACACCAGCGGCGCGTAGGCCCGCAGCCTGCGGTGGTCGACCATCGCCGCCGCGACGGTCAGCGCGGTCCCGATGCAGAGGTTGAGGATGTGCTTCTTGACCAGCCCGGTGGACCCGGGCGCCCAGGTCCTGGTGGACGACCAGACCAGCATCGTGCCGATCACCGCCAGCGCCGCGACGGCGACCAGCAGCACCCCGTCCATGCGGCGCACCGCCGAGGTCGCCACCACCGCCCCGCGGGTGAGGGACCCCCTCCGCGGCGCGGCGACCGTCCGGCTCATCGCGCCACCGCCGCCGGACCGTGGAGAACGCCGCCGCGCACCACCAGGCCGTGGAGAACGCGGCCGCGCGCCACCGGGCGGAGCGGGGCACCGCCGTGCGCGGTGGTCGTGCGACTCATCGCGCCACCGTGCCGTCCCGTTTGATCATCGGCGGCTCGGCGGCGGGGCGGTGGGCCGGCAGTGCCGCCTTGGTCTGCCCGCCCGTGGGCGTGAAGCCGTAGATGCCCTCATAGATCTTCCGCGCGGCCGGAGCCGCCGTCTGAGCGCCCATGCCGCCCTGGGAGACCATGACGACGACCACGAAGCGCGGCTTGTCGGTCGGCGCGAACGAGGCGAACCAGGACGTGTCGGCCTTGCCGTAGACCTCGGCGGTGCCGGTCTTGCCGCCGATCCTCACCTTGTCCATGGGGAACCCGACGAAGGCCCCGGCCGCCGTACCGTCGGAGGGGACATCGCTCAGCGCCCCCTTGATGTAGGCCCGCTCCTTCGCCGAGATCGGCAGCTTCCGCACCACCGGCACCTTGATCTCCTTGACCATGGTGCCGTCCGGCCGCACCAGCGCCCAGCCGAGCCGGGGACTGCGCAGCTTGCCGTCCCCGACCAGCGCCGCGTAGGCCGCCGCGAGCTGCAACGGGGTCACCAGGACGTCGCCCTGGCCGATGGAGAAGTTGGCCGCGTCACCCGGACGCCACTGGTAGCCCTCCAGGCAGTTCTCGTACGCCAACTGCTTGAGGAAGGCGGCCCGGCTGGGATCGCTCTTGGCCACCTCCGGATAGCCGGTCTTGGCCCGCTTGCAGTTGTCGGCCTTGGTGGCCGACCAGAGGTCCTTCTTCCACTGCCGGTCGGGGATCCGCCCGGCCGACTCGCCCGGCAGGTCGACGCCCGTCAGGCTGCCGAACCCGAAGGCGCGCGCCATCGCCGCCATCGGCTCCTTGGTCCTCGCCTTCGGCTTCAGCCCGCCGTCGCGCAGCCACTGCTCGTAGGCCGCCCTGTAGAAGATCGTGTCGCAGGACTTCACCAGCGCCGTGTGCAGGGTGAGCGTGCCGAGCCCGATGCCCCGGAAGTTGTTGAACGGCCGGCTGCCCACCATGTAGGAGCCCGGGCAGTCGTATTGACCGTTGAGCGGGTAGCCGTCCCGGAGCATCGCCGCCACCGACGACACCTTGAACGTCGAGCCCGGCGCGAACTCCCCCTTGATCGCCCGCGACACCAGCGGCTTGCCGACCTTGCCGGACAGCAGACGCTGGTATTCGGCCTCGGAGATGCCGCCGGTCCACACCTTGGGGTCGTAGGTCGGCGCGCTGGCCAGCGCGATCACCCGGCCGGTCTTCACGTCGAGGACCACCGCCGCCGCGCCGTCGGCCGTGGGCGCCGACTTCATGGCCTCGGCCAGGGCCTTCTCCGTCACGGCCTGCACCTTGGCATCGATGCTGGTGATGAGCGTGTCGCCGGGCGTCGGCGGCACCTGCCGCTCCACCCCGATCACCTTGCCGAGCCGGTCGACCTGCATCCGTCGTATCCCGGGAACCCCCCGCAGGGCGCTGTCGTACACCGATTCCAGGCCGTCCCGGCCGACCAGGTCCACCCCGGAGAAGACCGCCTTGGACCCGGCCCGCCGGTCCATCTCGGCCTGCGTGATCGGCTGCAGGTAACCCAGCGCCTGCGCGCCCGCGCTGCTGCCCGGATATTCGCGCACCGCCTGCACCTCGGCGGTGACCCCGGGGAACTCCTCCTGCCGCTCCAGGATCTGCAGGGCCTCGCGGGTGGTGACGTGGTCGTCGATCGGGATCGGCTGGTAGGGCGAGCCGGGCCAGCAGGGCCTGGTGACCCCCGGCCCGCACGCCCTGATGCGCTCGCGCAGCTCCGCGGGCCGGCGGTCCAGCACCGAGGCGAGCCGTTGGATCACGCCCCTGCCGTTGCCCTCCATCCGGTTGAGACTCGTCCGGTCCACCGACACCACGAGCCTGGTCCGGTTGCGCACCAGCGGCCGGCCGGCCGAGTCGAGGATCTGCCCGCGCACCGCCGGCACCACCACGTCGCGGGTGCGCGTCTCGGTCGCGGCCACCACGAACTCGTCACCCCGCACCACCTGCACCTGCCAGAGCCGTACGGCCAGCAGCGCCAGCAACGACACCACCAGCACCTGCAGCACGACCAGCCGGCCCCGCATCCGGGTCATGTCCGCTCCTCACCCCACGGCGCGCCGGAACACGGTCCGGCGATCCCGTGCCCGTCGACCCGCCGGCTCATATGCGCCCCCGCGCCAGATGCCTCACCGGTTGCAGGCCCCGCCTCCGGGGCCCCCGGACGACTCTCGTCACCACCCACACCATCGGTGGCACGGCCAGCAGGTTGTAGAGGGCCGCCTGGGGCAGCGCCGCCGTCAGCATGGGCTGGCTGATCCGGTCGTCGCCGAGCAGCGCGCCGACCGCCACGGCGACCAGCGGGCCGACGGCCGCGCAGGCCAGCGCCGTGAACAGCCCGGCATCCGGATAGCTCTCCCCCACCCGTCCGGCCAGGAACCCGATCAGGCACAGCACCAGCGCCTGCTGCCCGAGCACGTGCGCGGCGGGTGGCAGCACGTCACCGGCCAGCCCCGCGCAGAACCCCGCGACCGCGCCTGCGGAGGAGCCGCGGACCAGTGCGTAGCCCACCACGGTGAGCAGCACCAGGTCAGGCGCGCCCGCCCCGGGCAGCGGCAGCCGGTTGACGACCGTCACCTGAAAGACCATGACCAGCAGGAACAGCCCCACCGAGAGCACGTCACGCCCGCTCACCGTCAGATCCCCTCCCCCGGTGCGCCGGGACCGCGCAGCGCCTCGGGCTGCTGCGTGACCTCCGCCCTGTCCGGCACCGCGGGCCTCTCGGAGGCCTCGGGCCTGGGCGAGGCGTCGGGCTCCGGTGAACCGTCGGGCCTGGGCGGCGCAGCGGGCTTGGACGGCGCTGCGGGCTTGGACGGCGCTGCGGGCTTGGACGGCGCTGCGGGCTTGGGCGGCGCTGCGGGCCGCACCGCGTCACGCGGCCCGCGCCGCGGCGACTGCACCACCACGCCGACCACGTCCAGCGCGGTGAAGTCGGCGTACGGCCGCGCGTAGGCGATCCGGGTCAGCTCACCGGGCGTGGCCTCCACCCGCTCCACCACCCCGATCGGCACCCCTGCCACGTACGGCACGCCGCGCTGGGAGCCGAAACTCACGATCCGGCGGCCCGGCACGATCTGCGCGGTCGAGTCGAGCAGCCGGAAGCGGAGCTGGCGGCCGCTCTCCCCGATCCCGTGGACCACCCCGATCTCGTTGCTCCCCTCCAGCCGCGCGCCGGCCGCCGAGGCGGGGTCGCTGAGCAGGACCACGGTCGAGGTGGACGTCCCCACGTGGACCACCCGCCCCACCAGGCCGTCGCCGTTCAGCACGGTCATCTCCGGACGCACCCCGTCGGCGCCGCCCACGTCGAGCTCGACGGCCTCCTCGAATCCGGGTGTGCCCCGCCGGGCGATCACCTGAGCAGTAACGATCTTGTATCCGGCGGTCCCGGCGACCCCCAGCAGACGGCGCAGCTCGGTGGAGTGCCGGCGGTCCAGGCTCTGCGCCACCAGATCGCGTCTGAGCCGCTGGTTCTCCGCACTCAGCGCGTCGATGCGGCGCTGCGCGTCGGGCGCGCCCACCATCGTCTCGAAGAACCGGCCGACCGGCCGGACGACGCCGGCTCCCGCGCTCTCGGCGGTGCCGAACAGGGTCGTGCCGACCCCCCGCAGCGACCCGAGCGGAGAGTCGTCACCTGCCCGATGGTCCACGGTCATGAGCACGAGCGCCGCGGCCAGCAGCAGCCCTAGGCTCACCCGTGCCCGACGCGTGTCTTTCATCAGTGCCGCGGCTCCGAGACCAGGACCTGCTGCAAGGCCTCGAAATCCTCGACGCACTTGCCGGAGCCGAGCGCGACCGAGTCGAGCGCGTTGTCCACCAGGTGGATCGGCATGCCCGTCTCGTCCTTGAGCCGCTCGTCCAGGCCCTTGAGGAGCGCGCCACCCCCGGTGAGCGCGATCCCCCGGTCCATCAGATCGCCGGACAGCTCCGGCGGGCACTTGTCCAAGGTGGTCTTGACCGCGTCGACGATCGTGTTCACCGGCTCCTCGGTGGCCTTGCGGACCTCGTGAGCCGACACGATTATCGTCTTGGGCAGGCCGCTGACCAGGTCACGGCCCCGGATCTCGGCATGCCCCTCCTCGGGGAGCACGCAGGCGGAACCGATCGCCATCTTGATCTCCTCGGCGGTCCGCTCGCCGAGCATGAGCGAGTATTCCTTCTTCGCGAAACTGATGATCGCCTGGTCCAGCTCGTCGCCGCCCACCCGGATCGACTGGCTGGTCACCACACCGCCCATCGAGATGATCGCCACCTCGGTGGTGCCGCCGCCGACGTCGACCACCATGTTGCCGGTCGGCTCGTGCACGGGGAGCCCCGCACCGATCGCGGCCGCCATCGGCTCCTCGATGATGTAGACCTGGCGCGCTCCCGCCTGGTAACCGGCCTCCTTGACCGCCCGCTGCTCGACCCCGGTGATCCCGCTCGGCACCGCGATGATGATGCGGGGCTTGGCGAAGTGACGGCGCCTGTGCACCCGCTGGATGAAGTAACGGAGCATGCGCTCGGTGACGTCGAAGTCGGCGATGACGCCGTCCTTGAGCGGCCTGATCGCCACGATGTTGCCGGGGGTGCGGCCGATCATGCGCTTGGCCTCGATGCCGATCGCGACGATCTTTCCCGTGGTCGTGTTGATGGCGACGACCGAGGGCTCGTTGAGCACGATGCCGCGACCCCGAACATAGACGAGTGTGTTGGCGGTGCCGAGGTCGACTGCCATGTCGCGGCCGAGAAAAGAAAGCTTGCTGCTCATGGGGAAGGCGACCCTCCTCCCGTGGGATCGTCGGCGAAAACTACAGAACGCACTCGAATCGTAACGTGACGTACCCACCCTTGAGCGCAATGAGCCCGCCAGTTCCAGGAAAATCTTAAGACGTGTCAAATACGTCGAGCCTCGTCATCCCCAGGGATGACGAGGCTCGACAGGGCCGGAGGCCAGGGACCTAGAAGCGGTCCGGGAAGAAGAGCTTGATCTCACGGGCGGCGGACTCGGGCGAGTCGGAGCCGTGGACCACGTTCTCACCGATCTCCAGGGCGTGGTCGCCGCGGATGGTGCCGGGGGCGGACTTGACCGGGTCGGTCAGGCCCGCGAGGGAGCGGAAGGCCTCGATGGCGCGGGGGCCCTCGGCGACCAGCGCGACCAGCGGGCCGGAGGTGATGAACTCGACCAGCTCGCCGAAGAAGGGCCGCTCGGAGTGCTCGGCGTAGTGCGACTTGGCGGTGTCGGCGTCCAGCGTGCGCAGTTCCAGCGCCGCGACCTTCAGGCCCTTGCGCTCGATCCGGGCGATCACGTCGCCGATGAGACCACGCGCGACACCGTCGGGCTTGATCAGGACAAGAGTGCGCTCGGACACTGAGGTTCTCCTTTGAACGGGGAGGATGACTCGCGGACTGCGATGAACGCGCGAAGTTTACCGCCCTCGGCCCGATTCCCCATGCTCGGCGACGTCATGACCGGGCGGGCCCGTCCCCCGGCGCGTCTTCCGGTGACGGCGTGGGCGGCGGCACCACCGGCAGGGTGCCGGTCTTGTCCGGCTGTGGCCTGGGATCCGGCTGCGGCCTGGAGAAGGGTCCGGGCCGGTCCCGCCTGTCCTGTCCGGGCCCGCTGTCGCCCTGCCCGTCCCGTCCCGACCTGCGGCCGTCCCGCCCGTCCTGTCCGGATCCGCGATCCCGTCTGTCCTGTCCGGATCCGCCGACCTCTTGCCCGTCCTGTCCGAGCCTGCGGTCGCCCTGCCCGTCCTGTCCGGACCCGCGGCCGTCCCGTCCCGACCCACCGACGTCCTGCCCGTCCCGTCCGGATCTGCGGCCGTCCCGCCTGTCCTGCCCGGACCCGCGGCTGTCCCGCTCATCCCGGCCGGACCCGCCGTCGCTCTGCCTGCGCTGCCTGCCATGTCTGTCCTGCCTGGGCCCGGCACCGCCTGCGCCGACCTCCGGCCCCCTCTCCGCCACGGCGCCGGCCTCTCGCGAGGGCTGGAGGCCGGCGAGAGGCTCCAGCTCGGTGGCCGGCTCCGGGATCATTCCGGGCTCGGCGGCACGCCGGACAGGCGGGCGCGGCCATGCCGCAGCCTCCGATGCCGGCGTCTGCCAGGTGGGGGCGGGCGCCTCGGTCCCCGAAGGGCTCTGGACGCCGGAGTCATCGAACGCCCCGGCCCGGGACGCCTCGGCCGGTGCGACGGCGTCCGTGCCCGCCGACACGGACCCGGCGGAGGCGGCGGGCCCGGTGAATCCGTCGGGCCCGGCGGTCGTGGCGGATCCGTCGGACCCGGCGGTCATGGCGGTGCTGGCCGTACCGGATCCGTCGTCTCCGGCGGACGGGGACCGGCGGGCCAGGACGGCGCAGAGCACGATCACCGCGACCACCAGGCCACCGCCCATCAGCGCCCACAGGTGGAGGGCGCCGACGAACCCGTCGACCAGCGCCTGGGAGGTCGTGGCCTCCTTCAGCCGGATGACCTGGACACCGCTGCCCAGCAGGAAGCCGGAGAGCACCGCCGGGAAGAACAGCGACAGCGCGAAGAGCGCCGCCCCCGGACCGGACGAGCGCAGCGCGGAGGTGAGAGCCACCGCGGCGCCGACTCCGAGCAGCACGAACGGCAGGATCAGCGCCGGCCCCTCGGCGGCGGGAAGGAGCAGCCGTACGGCGCACAGCCCGGCCACCACGACCACCAGGCCACCCGCGCCGACGAGGGGCAGGGCTCCGTCGCCCAACCGGCTCACCAGTGCCGCGGCGGCGAGGCCCGCGACCCCGGCGATCACGAAGGCCGGCCACAGCCCGGACAGGCCCGGACCGCCGAGCCCACCGAGCTCGACATAGGTGACCTGGGCGGCGGTGGGCAGGACGACGACGCCCACCGCGAGCATCGTGTAAGCGGGCACCCGCCCGCCGGCACCGGCGAAGGCGCCGATCCAGAAGAGCGCGAGGACCGACACCACAGCCGCCAGGACCAGCAGCCCCGGTGGCCAGTCGAAGGTGCTGCCCAGGGCAAGCGCGGTGATGCCCACGGCCGGCACCACCGCCGTCAGCAGGCGTCCACGCTCGGCGGTGGCCGCCCCGCCTGCCGCGGCGCTCTCACCGCTCCTCATCCAGAGCACGAGATAGACCGCCGCCAGCACGAGCGCGACGCCCGTGAGCATCGGATAGGGCTGGAGCGTGACCCTCCAGGACCTCACCTCGTCCAGGGGCCACAGGGCGAGCGCCTGGGCGGTCAGGAGGCTCACCGCGAGCATGCCTCCCCACACGGCACGCAGGAGCGGCGAGCGCTCCGAGACCGCCACCAGGGTGGCGGGCACCAGCAGGCCCGCACCGACCCCGTGCAGGACCCGCAGCACCCCCACCAGCGGCGCGGAGTCGGCGAAACCCCCGGCCGCGTCGGCCAGCGCCAGCAGGGTCAGCCCGGCGACCAGGATCGGCGCCGCCCGCACCCGGCGCACGGCGACGGCGGCCAGCGGCACCGTCAGCACCATCGCGGGCAGCGCCAGCCCGTGCGCCCGCACCATCGCGATCTGCGAGATCTCGGGCGGGAGCAGGGCGGCCACCACCGAGATGGTGTTGGGGATGGCGACGATCGCCAGCGGGAGGACCACCGCGACGAGCAGTCCGAGGATGACGTCGAGCACCGTGGAGACACCGAGCGTGCGCGCCAGGCCCTCGGGCCCGACGGTCACCGCCCGGGTCGGTTGAGTGGGAGGGACGGCCATGTTGGCCGACTTTAGCGGGAAGTCACGCCCTCGACACGGCGAGCGACGAATATCGCCGTGATCCACAGTGCGGCGAAGATCGCGCCCAGGAAGAACATGGTCGGAACCAGGAAACCCGCGGCGATGGCGAGCACCTGGATCACACTTCCCATGATGTAGGCGAACGGACGTTTCAACATGCCCGCGACCAGGACGCACAAGACGGCCAGACCGATCCCGACGGTCACCGCGACGGTCGGCTCGACATTCTGGGTGTTGATCGCCACCGGGGTGAACAGCCCGATGACGATCGCCTCCATGCCCAGCACGCTGGCACAGAGCCGCCGCATGCCCGGGGTGACCGTGATCAACCCCCGCTTCTCCTCCGCCGCCCCGCTCACGTGGGCTCTCCCGCCTTGAGGAGCAGCCGGGCGTCTCCGGCGGTGACCACGGAACCGGTGATCAGCACCCCGGCCCCGCTGAACTCGCCCATGGCGTCCGCCATCTCGATCGCCCGGTCGATCGCACCGTCCAGCCGCTCGACCTGGTGGACCCGGTCCAGTCCGAAGATCTCCTCCGCGAGCGCCGCGAGTTCGTCGACGTCCATGGACCTGGGCGAGGAGTTCCGGGTCACCACGATCTCGTCCATCATCGGCTCCAGGAGCTCCAGGATGCCCTGGACGTCCTTGTCCTCGAACACCGCCACCACGCCGATGAGCTTGGCGAAGTCGAAGGACTCCTGGACGGCCTCCAGGGTGGCCTGGATCCCGCCCGGGTTGTGCGCGGCGTCCACCAGCACCGTGGGGCCCCGCCGCACGACCTCCAGCCTGCCCGGCGAGCTCACCTGCAGGAACGCCTGCCGCACCAGCTCGGCGTCGAGCGGTTCGTCTCCTACGGTCAGAGCCTCGACCGCGGCCAGGGCGCAGGCCGCGTTGCCGGCCTGGTGCGCGCCGTACAGCGGGAGCATGACCTCCTCGTAGGTCCCCTTGAGGGTCTTGAGGTGGAGCAGCTGGCCGCCGATCGCGAGCTCCCTGCCGAGCACGCCGAACTCCAGCCCCTCGCGGGCCACGGTGGCCCCCACCTCGGCCGCCCTGTGCAGCAGCACCTCGGCGGCGGGGAGCTGCTGCTGAGCCAGCACGGCTGTCGCCCTGGGTTTGATGATGCCGGCCTTCTCCCCCGCGATCGTCGCGATGTCGGGGCCGAGATAGTCGACGTGGTCCAGGGAGATGGGGGTGATGACGGCCACGGCGCCGTCGGCGACGTTGGTGGCGTCGAAGCTGCCACCCATGCCGGTCTCGATGACGGCGACGTCGACGGGCGCGTCGGCGAAGGCCGCGAAGGCCATCGCCGTCAGGGTCTCGAAGAAGGAGAGCCGACGCCCCTGGGCGTCGATCATCTTGAGGTACGGCTCGATGTCCTCGTACACCTCGACGAAACGCTCCTCGCTCAGCGGGGCTCCGTCCACGGAGATCCGCTCGCGCATGGAGACCAGGTGCGGGCTGGTGAAACGGCCGACACGGAGGTTCCGCTCACGCAGGATCGTCTCGATCATCCGCGTCGTGCTCGACTTGCCGTTGGTGCCGGCGACGTGCACGACCGGATAGGAGTGCTGTGGGGAACCGAGCACGTCCATGAGCGCGGCGATCCTGTCGAGAGTGGGCTCGAAGTTCCACTCGACGCCGCGTTCCATGATTGCCAGTTCAACCGCTCGATAGTCCACGCCCCAAGCCTACTGACCTCGCGGGCGGTCCTCCTCACAGCCCCGGAACGCAGGAAAGGCCACCCCCGAAGGGATGGCCTAACCTGAATGATTGTCCGGCGGCGACCTACTCTCCCACACCGTCCCCGGTGCAGTACCATCGGCGCTGAAGAGCTTAACTTCCGGGTTCGGAATGTA
>NZ_JBSFPS010000245.1:0-14946 GCF_053588315.1 Streptosporangium sp. NPDC003464
CCTCTTCCGGCACCCGCCGGGCCGGGCATGCCCGGCGCGGCGGCTCAGGCCGGAGGGATCACCTCTGCGGAGTGAGCCGGTCGCCCGTGAGGGGTCGGGCGGCGTAGGTGATACGTATGATCCCGTCGGGGTCGCGCGCGGCCTGGGCGTGCACGCCGAACACGCGGCGCAGCACCTGCGGTGTCAGAGCTTCGAGCACGGGCCCGGCCGCGGCGACCCGTCCGCCGTGGAGGACGACGAGCGAGTCGCACACGCGTGCGGCGAGGTCGAGTTCGTGCATGACGGCGAGCGTGGTGGTGCCGAGGTCCCGGACGAGGTCGAGCAGCTCGAACCTGGCCTTGATGTCGAGGTGGTTGGTGGGTTCGTCCAGGATGAGCAGGCACGGCTCCTGGGCGAGGGCGCGGGCGAGCTGGACGCGCTGCCGCTCGCCGCCGGACAGCGACCCGAACCGGCGTCCGGCCAGGGCGAGAACCCCGGCGCGCGACATCGCCTCCCGCACCACCGCCCGATCGCCGGGGCCGTTGCGGTCGAACAGCCCGTGGTGCGGGGTCCGGCCGAGTTCGACCACTTCGGCGACGGTCATGGTCGCCGGTGTGGTGTCGTCCTGAAGCACGGCCGCGATCTGGCGGGCCGCCGTACGCGCCGGCCAGGCCCACACGTCGTGCCCGCCGAGCCGTATGCCTCCCGAGTCCGGGCGCAGCGAGCGGTAGACCGTGCGCAGCAGGGTGGACTTGCCGCTGCCGTTGGGGCCGACCAGCCCGACGACCTCGCCCGCTTCCGCGGCGAGAGAGGCGTCGCGCAGGATGGGGACCCCGCCGAGCTTGACGCTGACGTCGTGGACGCGCAGTCTCATGCCTCCTCCCGGCGTAGCAGCCAGATGAAGAACGGTGCGCCGAACACCGCGGTGAAGATGCCCAGGGGCAGCTCCGCCGGGCGGTCCACAGTCCGCGACAGCAGGTCGACCAGCACCATGTAGATCGCCCCCACGAGCGTCACCAACGGCAGCAACCGGCGGTGATCGGTGCCGAAGGCCAGCCGTACCAGGTGAGGGATCATCAGCCCGACGAACCCGATGCCGCCCGCGACCGCCACGACCGCGCCGGTGAGCAGGGAGGAGACGACCAGCAGCCCGATGCGGGCCCGCCGCACGTCAAGGCCGAGGGCCGTCGCCGACTCCTCCCCGGTGACCAGGGCGTTGAGCCGGCGGCCGTACAGCACCAGACCCAGGGCGCAGGCGGTCACGGCGACCGCCACCGCGGGGAGCTGGTGCCACTGCGCGCCGGCCACGCTGCCGAGCATCCAGAACATCACTTTTCTCAGCTCGTCGGGGTCGGCCTGGAGCTGCAGGTAGCTGGTGGCGGCCAGCAGCACGTAGCCCACCGCCACCCCGGACAGCACCAGCCGCGTGGGGGTCAGGCGGCCTCGGCGCTGGCCGAGGGCGAACACGATCAGTGCGGCGATCATCGCGCCGGCGAACGCGGCCGAGGAGACGCCGAGGCCGCCCGCGGCGGCCGAGCCCATCGTCATGACGAGGACCGCGCCGACGGAGGCCCCGGAGGAGATCCCGAGGACGTACGGGTCGGCGAGCGGGTTGGTCACCAGGGCCTGCAGGACGGCGCCGGCGATGGACAGGCCCGCCCCGGCGAGCGCCGCGAGCAGCACGCGGGGGATCCGGTAGTCCAAGATGATCTTGGCGTTGACCGGGTCGCCCCCCTGGCCCGTCACGACGCTCCAGGTCTCGGCGAGGGGCACGTTGACCGATCCGATGCCGACGGCGACCAGCATGCCGGCCAGCAGCGCGGCGGTGAGGACGGCCACGCAGGGGATCAGGGGGAGACGGCGCAGCATCAGAATCTCCCCGGGTGGAGCAACCTGGCGATCTTCTCCACGGCGACGGCGTTGTCGGGACCCAGGTAGGCGGAGTCGGACAGCACGACGTAGCGCCTGTCCCTGGCCGCCTGCCAGTGCGGGAACTGGGCGAAGAGCTTCGCGGCCTCGGCGTCGGGGTCGGGATTGCGCCAGTTGATGATCACTATCGCGTCGACGTCGGCCCTGGCCACCCGTTCCTTGCTGAGGTTGGCGAAGATCTCATCGGTGACGCCGCCGAACGCGTTGACGCCGCCGGCCCTTTCGAAGATGTCGTTCCAGATGCCGTTGGCGCCGATCGAGCTGAACTCCGCCGAGCCCATCTCCATGCCCGGGATGATGTACATCACCTTCGGCCTGGACGCGCCCCGGACCCTGGCCTCGATCTCCTTGATCCGCTGTTCCGACTGCGCGATCAACTTCTCCGCGCGGCTGCCGACCCCGTAGAGCTTCCCGAAGTCACGGAGCATGTCGTAGCTGTCCTCGATCGTCTGGGTGCCCCTGACGGTGCCGGGGCCGCCGCAGGTCGAGTCGGGCAGCCAGGAGTTGGCGCCGATCTCGAGCAGCTCCTGCCGGGTCGCGTAGCCGTTCTGGGCGTCGAAGTCGTAGCCGGTGGTGCCGATGACGAGGTCCGGGCGGAGCGAGAGCATCTCCTCGCGGGAGATGTCCCAGGCGCCCTCCCGGATCCTCGCCCTGGGGAGCCCGTCGATCGCCTCGGCCCGGCCGGGCACGTCCGAGGAGCCGTACGACTGGGCGTTGCCGACGATCCGGCCCTCCACCCCAAGGGCGATCAACGTGGACACCTGGCCGACCGCCCCGCCGCTCATGAGGACCGTACGGCTGGGCGCCCTGTCGAAGGTGTACGGCCGGCCGCAGTTGGTGATCGTGACGGGATAGCCGGGAGCGGGGGGCCGCGTGGCCGAGGCGGGTCGGGGCGGTTGCCCGCCGCACCCGGTCGCCGCCAGGCAGAGCACGGCGAGCAGGGGCAGGGCATGCGTGAGACGCATGGGAAAAGTCCTTTCAAGGCACGCCAAACAGGCGCTTTCTGGCAGAAGCAGGGATTCAGCGACAGAAAGCGGCCGTGGGCGGGCCTCGCCTGCTGACCACGGATCGGAGCAGGACGGACCGTAGCCGGAGGACCCCGGGGAAGCTGGGAACGGGCCCGCGGCCGACCGCCGGCTCCGGTGCCAGCCAGGCGAAGATCAGACGGATGACGCGAGCGCCGATCAGCCGCAGCAGCGCCCACATGCCCGCCTCACCCCTGGCCAGCCAGATGGCGGTCAGCGTCACGGCGGCCCCGTGCAGGATCGTCATGCCGGGGCCGGGCGTCGCGCAGTGGAGATGCTGGATGAGGCTGTCTCCGGAAGGCGTGGCGTCCACGAGCGCGAAGATCACATGCATCCCGGCCTGCACAGCCGCCAGCAGCGGAAGTATCACGGGCAGACCGCGCTCGCGCCTGGTCAGCGGCAGTGCGGCGAGCAGCGACAGCCCCTGCCCCCACGCGGCCGTCCCCACGGTCACCGTGCCTCCGGCGAACACATGGGCGAGCACCCCGAGCCCGACGCACACCGTCGCGAAAGCGGTGGCGCGGGCCAGGCGTAGAAGGGGGGCCGCCAGCATGATGGAGACATCATGGCACGGGCGCCGGCCGCCCTCCCCTGAGCCCTGTGGCTCACCGCGACCCGGGGCCATGGATCTTCCCGGACGGAAATGGCGTTCCGGATGATCGGTGCCCTTTCTCGTCCGACCTGATGCGCCTCCGTCGGATACGGCCCGTCCGCCCGCGTCGCAAACGGCTGGGCGGCCAACCGGGTCCCGGTGAACCTGAACGCCGGCTTCTACTACCGTTCCAACTGCGTGGTGGCCGTGTGGTTCAACGTCCTGTACTCCGGTGCGGCGGTCGGCCTGCAAGGTATGGAATCCGAACGGATGGCACGTCATCGCCGAGACCTACCCGTGGGTGGCCGGGGGCGGCTACAGACAGGTGTATATCAGCGGGCTCAACCTGCAAGGTTACTCCGGTGACATCTACCTCCAGGTCATATACGGCAATGACAACGGCGTCAAAACATGGGTCCGCTTCGACGACATGCAGCTTCGCTGCTACTACTGACGCCCCGCCGCTCACGGCGGCCGCCGGTGACCTGGTCTTCGATGTTCACCATGGGATGTTCACCGTGAATGGACGGGCCGTATCAGTGACGGCGCGTGTCTGACCGTGCTCTGTCGGGTGCTGCGTAACACCTCTAGGTGAGAAGCACCTGGTCGAGGACGTGATCGCCAACGGCCGCCATGCTGGGGTTGTCGGCCGAGTGGGTGGCCAGAGCAGTGCCCATGACAAGGGCCCAGCCCCGTGCGCGCTCCCAGGTCATCTCGTCGGTGTCCACGCGTGATCGGAATACCTCGCGCGCGTTCTCGTCGAACACCAGCCACGCGGCGGCCAGGTCGGTGGCGGGATCGCCGCTGGTGAGATCGCCGAAGTCCAGGACAGCTGCCAGCCCTTCCCCGTCGAGCAGGAGGTTTCCCGGGTGCGGGTCGCCGTGGAGCCAGAGCGCGGGGCCCTGCCAGGGCGGAAGGGTGACCAGTTTCTCCCAGAGGGGGAGAAGCTCAGCTGATCGGGGAATGGACTGCAGGCGTTGCCGTACCGCTCCGTCGCGGGCGGCGAGTGGGACGCCGCGGACGGGATTACGCGGTGCGTCAGGCGGTGCGGGCCGGTGGAGGCCCGTCATGAAGTCGGCCAGCGGGACGGCGATGCCGGAGCGGTCGGACGGCGGCACGTCGGCGGCCGTGCGGCCTTCGAACCAGGGCGCAATCGTCCACGGCCACGGGTAGCCCTCGCCGGGCACGCCGGCCCTGACGGGTACGGGCAGCGCGACCTCGACGTACTCGGCCAGGACCGGCAGCCAGCGTTGCTCGTTGACGATGAGGTCGACGGCGACCTGGCGGCGCGGCAGCCGTACGGACAGGTCCGTCCCCAGGCGGTAGATGACGTTGTCCCAGCCGTTGGCGACGGGGGTGAGCGGGCCCGTCAGATCCGGGTACTGCGTGCGGATCAGACGGTCGACCAGGTCGTCGTCGATGTCGGCTTCCGCCGCGGGGGTGTTCATGCCACAACGATAGTGCGGGATGACCTTGACAGACGTGGACGCTGATTGTCCTCATGAGGCGCTTGACGACCAGGGTGAGGACGTATCCGGCGATGGGGGAGGCGCCCTGTCCGGTGATCCCAGTGTCTCGGTACACCTCGCCGTAGGCGCCGTCTCCCAGCCCTCGGCTCCGTCGCGATGCTCAGGGAACGTCATCACGGCGACGCCGACCACTGGCTGACGGCGGGAAATTCGGGTGCGGAGGGCCGGTGGGGTGGTGTGTGATCGGGGGATGGTGATCGAGATGGGCAGGCCGGGGGCCGGCGGGCTCGGTGACGTGGTGCGGGTGTTGAGGCAGTGGCAGCACGACGGAGGGCCCGTGCAGCTGCATCCGGGGGATGTGGGGTGGTTCTGGCGGTTCGGTGCGGAGCGGACGGCGGAGGCCACGCGGACCTGGAGCCGGGCCGGGGAGGTTCTGGCGGTCGGGCTGCTGGACGGTGCGGAGTTGCTGCGGTTGGCGTTCGCGCCGCAGGCGTTGCGGGACGAGGAGCTGGCGCGACGGGTGGTCGAGGACGTGTCGGCGCCTGAGCGTGGTGTGCTGCTCGAGGGCAAGGCGTACGTCGAGGCGCCGATGGGCGCGCTGGTCCAGGACCTGCTGTTCAAGGACGGCTGGGAGAGCGGCGAGCCGTGGACGCCACTCCGGCGTGACCTCGGCGCCCCTGTGCCGGATCCCGGCGTACGCGTCGAGGTGATCGAGCCGCAGCAGGCGCACGAGTGGGCCGCGGTCCTGCGGGCGTCGTTCGACGGGTCCACGTTCACCGAGGAGCTCTGGCACGCGATGGCGGCAGGTAGACCGTACGTCGACGCGCGGTGCCTGGCCGCTCGCAACGAGCGGGGCGAGGCGGTGGCGGCCGTGACGGTGTGGTCGGCGGGTGCGGGCAGGCCCGGGCTGATCGAGCCGATGGGGGTGCACCGGGCACATCGCGGTCACGGCTACGGCAGAGCGATCACGGTCGCCGCGGCGCGCGCACTCCAGGAGCTGGGTTCGTCCAGCGTGGACGTGTGCACGCCGAGCTCCAACGTCGGCGCCGTCGCCACCTACCGGTCGGCCGGCCTTGAGCGGTTGCCCGAGAGGCGGGACCTGTACCGCAACGCTTCCTGAGGCCTTCGGTGCGGGGTCGGGGTGTGGCCGGTGGTCGTCACCGGTCAGGTCGCCGGTCTTGGCGGACCCGGCGATGGAGGCTCCGGGCTCGACCTTGAGTGAGAACGGGTTGCGAGAAGGGTTCGAGGACTTCGGCCGTCCTGTGAGGCGTGTCGGTGGTCTTCTTTCGGAATCGCCCGTTCATGAGAATCGCGACATGCCCAAGACCTGGCGTCTCCGGTCTGGGATGTGTCCCGTCTCTGGGCCCGGGAAGTGCGTCAGGGATTGTTCAGGTAGGTGAGGACGGCGAGGACGCGGCGGTTGCTGTCGTCGTCATCGGTGATGCCGAGTTTGCCGAACAGGGAGGTGGTGTATTTGCTGATGGCGCTCTCACTGAGGAAGAGTCGCCGGCCGATGGCCTGATTGGACAATCCCTCGGCCATGAGGCCGAGCACGGAGTGTTCGCGTTCGGTGAGTTGTCCGAGCCGCCGACTGGAGGATCCGCTGGACAGCAGTTTGACGACGACGGCCGGGTCCATGGCGGTCCCCCCACCGGCGACGCGTTCCAGCGCGTCGATGAACTGGTCGGCGTCGAACACGCTGTCCTTGAGGAAATAGCCGATGCCACCGGAGCCGTCGGCCAGGAGTTCGCGGGCGTACAGCTGTTCGACGTGCTGGGAGAGGATCAGGATCGGCAGTCCGGGAACCTCGCCGCGGGCGGCCAGAGCCGCCCGCAGGCCCTCGTCAGACTGGGACGGCGGCATGCGGACGTCGACGATGGACACATCCGGCCGCCACCTCAGCAGCGCGTCGAGCGTCTCGGGTCCGGTGGCGGCCGTCGCCACGACCTCGTGCCCGTAGGCCTGGAGGAGGCGGACCATCCCGTCGCGCAGGAGGTAGAGGTCTTCGGCTACAACGATTCGCATGGCAGCATCATCCTCACACGGGTCGGACCGCCCGCCGGGCTGGTGATCTCCACGGTGCCGTCGAAGACCGTCAGGCGGCGGCGTAGCCCATCGAGTCCACCGCCGGCCCGCATGTCGGCTCCACCCCGGCCGTCGTCCTCGACCTCGACGATGACGCCGGTGCCGTCCCGGGCGATGGAGATCCGCGCCCGGGTCGCGTGGGCGTGCTTGAGCGCGTTGGTCAGCAGTTCGGCGATCCCGAAGTACACGGCGGACTCGATCGGCGGGTCCAGGCGTAGCTGAAGGTCGGCGTCGACAGTCGCTTCGAGCGGGCTGTCCAGGGCGAGAGCACGGACGGCATCGATGAGCCCGCGCTCGTTCAGCACCGGTGGGCTGATCCCTCTGACCAGGTCACGCAGTTCGGTCAGCGACGTGGCGGCGCCGGCTCGCGCCTCCCGCAGCAGTGCCCTGGCCTGGTCAGGGGCGGTCTCCATCAGCTTCTCCGCAGTGGCCAAGGACAGCCCGAGCGCGACCAGGCGTGCCTGCGCCCCGTCGTGCAGGTCCCGCTCGATCCGACGGATCTCGGCGGCCTGCGCGACCGTGGTGTCCGCGCGCTGGGCCGTCAGCTCATCCACCCGGTCCGCCATCGTCATCGCAGGTGACGGGCGCAGGAAACGGACGGCTACCGGCTCGACGGACCGCCAGGCGTACGGGGCGCCGCCGATCGCCACGGCCAGGCCGAGCACGCCGGCAAGGCGCGCGGACAGCACCGGCTGGGACAGCCCGAAGATCGCCGCCCCGACCCCGGCGAGCGGGACCGCGCAGATCACTCCCACGGTGATCGGAGCGATCGCCGTGAACCGCAGGTCACGCCAGATGGCGGGATCGCGCCACCGGGTCCGCCACTGCTGGTCCAGGCGGGCGTCCCGGCTGGTGCGCTCGTAGGAGTAGCCGTTCCACCAGTATCCGGTCGACATCTGTGTCACCGGTCCGGCCTGCCGGTATCCGGCGGGGATGACGGTGCCCGTCCAGTTCGCGACGAGGGAGCGGAACATCCCGCAGACAGGGCGGGACAGGGCGAGCGTGCCGATGCACGCCCACAGGAACGGCACTGTCCCCGACCACAGGTCCCCGTCCCACCACCAGATCCACAGCGCCACGGCGGCGGCCCACACGGCCGGGACCAGCATGGCGACAACCACCGCGACGCACGCGCGCACGGACCCCACGCCGGCGCTCGCCACCCATGACACCAGCTGCCTCATGACGCTCCTTCTTGGTCCATGACCCGACCGTGGGCGTCCGCGGGTCCCCGCGCTGTGCCGGACCGGCCGGAAACGATGTGGCGGGACCACTGTGCACGGCATGGAGCCCGATTCCCGTCGGATCCGCGCTGGAGTAGGTCCAGACCCACCCAACCGTGCGTCCAGCCCCATACCGCCCCACCCGCGCACTCCCTAACTTCGAGTCACACCGCACAGCACGAGGGAAGAAGCAGACATGGAAACCCCCAGCCGCACCATCACCGAGACCGGTCACGTCGACCACCCGCACACCCGGCGAGCCTTCGGCAAGGTGCGGAAACTCGTCGCGGCCTACGGCGCGTTCAGTGTCGCGGTCCTCGTCGTGGTCGTCATCCTCTCGGTCACGGGCCGCGAGGTGACGTCGTTCATGTGGGGCCGGGCCGGCGGAATGTTCGCGAGCGCCGCGGTGACCTACTGGCTGACCGTCCGCGCCTCACGGGGAGCACGATGGGCCTACGTACGCGTGCGCGTCATCTCCGTCATCGTGCCGATCGCGATCATCGCCGTCGACAGCATCCCCGGCGCCCTCCCGCCGTGGTTCGTCGCGATGCAGATCGCGGGTGCCCTCACCCTCGTACCAGCCGCTTTCGTCGTCAACCGATCCCAACTGCGTGCCGCCTTCCCCCGGTCACGCTGATCCCGTCAGTCCCGCACGCTCCCTGAACCCGGACCGCACACCCCTCGGGGAAACCCGGACCGCACACCCCTCGGGGGAGAGCACGGCCGGTTCGCTCGGGTGAGCTCGGCGGCGACCTCGTCATGCGTGGGCGCCACCGGCCCGGTCCGCGATCCGCCGAACGGTGTGGCGGCGCTTCCCGTCGTCGCCCTTCATCTCGTACAGCGCACGGGCCGTCTCCACGCCGTGAGCGTCCAGAGCCGGAGGGCGGCGGATGGCGCGCCGTCCGGACAGGAGACCATGACCACCACCGCGCCCGTCGTCGGCGATTTGCAGCCCGGCATCGTTGACAACCACCCCTTGGTCGCCGACCTGCTGCCCGTCACGGAGACAGGTCTGTCCGCGGCCGGGGCTGCCGGAATCCTCCCTCCTGGGCAAGGTCGGTCTCCGCACATATCGTGATCTGATGACGCTGATCATGGCATGTCGTTTGATCAACAGATCTAGGGTTGTTCGGGCGGCGATCAGCGGGCTGGCCGCGACGGCGGGAGTCCTCACCCTGCTCGTGCTGTCCGCCACCATCCCCACGCCGAACTATCGGCCCGGGTGCTGAACGCGCTCGTACGACGAGCACGTACGGCTGAGCCTCGGACGCGAACCGGTCATCATGTCCGAACCCCTCGACGACCTCATAGGGAGAACATCTACGATGAGCACGGCCTACGCGACTGAATGCTGGCTCACACCAAGCGCCCAGACCCGGCCCTCTCCGATCCAAGGCACCGGACTGTTCGCCATCGAACAGATCCGTCAAGACGAGGTCGTCATGCGACTCGGCGGACAGGTCATCAACGATGAGACCCTGGCCTCACTCGCCCCGCCCTACAGCAGCCTGACCGTCGCGCAAGGCCGCCACCTGCTGCTCGATCCCGCTCATCCAGTGCGCTATGGCAACCACTCCTGCGACCCCAACCTCTGGCACCGCGGCGCGACCACCGTGATCGCGCGCCGTGAGATCAACCCCGGCGAAGAACTGACCATCGACTACGCCACCCACACCGGCGTTGAAGCATGGTCGATGCCCTGCCACTGCGGCAGCACCCTCTGCCGCCGCAGCGTGACCGGCAACGACTGGCGACTGCCCCAGCTCCAGGCTGCCTACGGCACCCACTGGAGCCCGCCCCTGCTCGATCGCATCAGAACCGCCACCGGACACGGGCATTCAGACAGGGGTCCTGGAGTTTCGGCCGTGGAGCCCACGAACTAGCGAACAGGCCCTGCAGCGCGACCAGGGCCTACGGCCGGTGGTGCCGATACGTCAGCGGCTCAGTCGTCGTGGGCGATGTGCATGAGCTGCCGCCACAGCAGCACCACGAACACCGCGGAACCAGCGAAGGCGAACCAGAACGGCGCCGCGACGCCGAAGCGGGTGGCCAGAAGACCGCCGATCAGCGAGCCGACCACCAGACCGGCGTAGACGCAGATGGTGTTGACGCTGCCCACCCGGCCCTGCAGCTCGTGCGGGACCGCGCGCTGGCGGACGGTGACCGAGGTCGTGCCCCAGATGAACGCGTGCGCGCCGAAGACCAGGAAGATGCCCCCGGCGACCCACGGCGAACGGGTCAGGGCCAGGCCCAGGTGGGTGAACGTTTCGATGATGAGCCCGATCCGCATCAGGGCGCCGAGGCTCACCCTGCGGGTGATGGCCCCGTACAGGCCGGTGCCGATCAGGCCGCCGATCCCGCCGATGGTGGTCATCAGGCCGAAGCCGATGCCGCCGAGGCCGAGCTGCTCCTGGGTGTAGAGGACGAGAACCGACCAGGCCGCGCCGAAGGTGAAGTTGAAGATCAGGATCGTGAGCGCCAGCGTGCGGACCGCCGCGTGCCGGATGGTCCAGCTGAACCCGGCGATGAGTTCCCGTACGGTGTCGGGCTTGGGATCGGCGTCCTGTCGGCCGTGCGGCGGCAACGTGAGCCGGGAGACCAGGACCATCCCCGCCACCACCAGGAGCAGCTGGCCCGCGAACGGCCAGGTGAAGCCCAGGCCGAACAGCGCCGCGCCGACCGGCGGCCCGGCAAGCTGATTGAGCGTGATGAACCCCGTGCCCAGGCGGGCGTTGGCGATGACGAGATCGTCCTTGCTGACCATCATGGGCGTCAGCGTGGCCGTCGCGCTGTCGGCGAACACCTCGGCGATGGACCGGAGCGTGAGCGCCACCAGCGCCGTCACCACGGTCACCGTGCCGGTCACCATGAGCACGACGAGCGCCGCCAGCACCAGAGCCCGCACCGCGTTCGCGACGAGCACGATCCTGCGCCGGTCGTGCCGATCCGACAGCACGCCCGCGTACAGGCCGAACAGCAGCGGCGGCGCCCAGCCCACCAGGGCCGACAGCGAGATCATCAGTGGATCGCGGGTCAACGTCGCGATCAGCAGCGGGCCTGCGGCGGCCGCGACCCCGTCACCGAGATTCGTCAGCCAGCTCGACGCCAGCAACCATCGGAATCCTGTCCCCAGCCGGGCAGGCAGGACCCTCTCCATCACTGTGACCACGAGCGCAAAACCATACGTTCCGGAGGGATCTGCGGCAACACGTTTTCGCGGCCACGCGCTGTGCCGGACGGTCGCGACAGGCGCGCGGAAATCCAGCGGTATGCGCGGACGGCCTCCGTCTGTCGCGCTGAAGCGCCAAGAGGGCGGTTGACCCCCTAGGCGTCGAAGCGGCGGCGGGAGGCCTCGATGTGACCGAGGTACTGGTGGGTCCAGTCGCACATTCCGTGGACCGTCCCCCGTAGGGCTCGGCCCGCCTCGGTGAGGGTGTATTCGACCCGCGGCGGCACGGTGGGGTGCACGCTCCGCTCGACCAGGCCGTTGCGCTCCAGCATGCGCAGGTTCTGGGTGAGCATCTTGTGGCTGATGCCCTCGATCCCGTTCCGCACCTCGCCGAAGCGCAGGGTGCGTTCCCCCAGAGCCTCGATGATCAGAAGCGCCCACTTGTTGGCGACGTCCGAGAAGATCTCCCGCGCCAGAGAGTCCGCGCGCCTCAGGTCCGCTTCCTCGGGTGAGCTCCCGAACTGCTTGGTCACCATAAGGTTCCCCAGTCACTTAAAAGTGCGTTCTTCCATGTCAGCGAACACTCTCCTACAGTTCCTAAGTAACCACAAGAGACCAAGGGTGTCTTGGTTCAGGGAAAGCGAGCCAACGGGCTCTCATGACGAGGAGGCAGGCGGCATGGCCATCACCCTGGTTGACCCCAGCGGATTGCCGGAGATCGGCGCCTACCGGCAGGTGTCGATCGCGACCGGGTCGAAGTTGATCTTCATTGCCGGGCAGGTCGCCTGGGACGCCGATGGGGTCACGGTCGGCGAAGGCGATCTCGCCGCTCAGGTCGAGCAGTGCTACCTCAACATCGGCACCGCCCTGGCCGAGGTCGGCGCCTCCTTCGACGACGTGGCGAAACTGACTGTCTACGTCGTCGACTGGACCCCCGACAAGCTGCCCCTGTTCCTGGAGGGGGTCGCTCGGGCGGCCGCGAAGCTGGGGGTCACCCCGGTGCCGCCGGGCACGCTGCTGGGTGTTGCGGCACTGGACGTCCCCGACCATCTGGTCGAGGTCGAAGCCACCGCGATCATCGACTGAACACTCCTCGCCGTGCGAAGTCGCGGCCCGCCGTACGGCGGGTCGGCTCCGTACGGCGGGTCGGCTCCGTACGGCGGGCCGGCCGGCCTCGACCCCGCCTGGCGGCGGCCGTCGCGAGCGGCCGCGCCCGGAGGTCGCGCACGGCCCGGCCCCCCGCCTGGGACGGGCCGGCGCCTCCCGGGTGAGCCGGACGGAGCCTTGACCGCCCGACCTGTTGGGTTGGAATTTCCAACTCACATGCCCCCTGATAGGTTGGATTTTCCAACTCACTATCGCTTGGGGCGAGATATGCAAGATCAGGGCATGGATCTTCAGGGCTGCACCGCCTTGGTGACGGGCGCCAACCGCGGGCTCGGCAGGGCCTTCGCGCTGGCGCTGCTGGAACGGGGCGCGCGCACGGTCTACGCCGGCGCCCGTGACCCGGGCTCGGTGACCGACCGGGACCTTGTCCCGGTCGAGCTCGACGTCACCGATCCGGCCTCCGTCGCCGCGGCGGCCCAGCGGTGCGGCGATGCCACGCTGCTGATCAACAACGCCGGCATCGGGCTGCGCAGCGGGCTGATCGCGGCGCCTTCGCTTGAGGCGGCACGTGCCGAGATGGAGACCAACTTCTTCGGCGCGCTGGCGATGTGCCGTGCCTTCGCCCCCGTCCTCGGCCGTAACGGCGGCGGAGCGATTGTGAACATGCTGTCGGTGCTGTCCTGGGCCACGCTGCCGGCGGTGGCCTCGTACGCCGTCTCCAAGGCCGCCGCCTGGTCGATGACCAACGGCATCCGCCTGGAGCTTCGGGGACAGGGCACCTTGGTGGTCGGCGTGCACGCCGCCTTCGTCGACACCGACATGGCCGCCGGGATCACCCTTCCCAAGACCGCTCCGGCCGAGGTGGCCGCTCAGGCTCTGGACGCCGTCGAGAAGGGGCACCACGAGGTCCTCGCCGATCGCATCACCCGGCAGACCAAGGACGGGCTCTCTTCGGCGGACTTCGGCCTGCCCGCCGTCTGACCCGCACGGCGTCGCGTGGAGCAGGCGCGGTGAAAGCGGTCCACCGGGTGACCGCTTGTGAAACACCCCCCGCCCCCGAGGCGGGCCTGTCAGGGCGTTGCCGATCAGTCGCCGGCTGCCCGCTCGTCTTCTCGGTCCAGCGCGTGAGTCCGTCCCGGGTGGTCGGCGTGTCCGGGGGCTGGGCGCCGCCGCCACTGCTCGATGGCCTTCCGGTGGGCCTCGCTCACCAGGAGAAGGAATTCGGCGGAGGACTCGAAGCGGGCACCCGCCGGGGTCGCGGCCCCGAGGATCTCGGCTCCGCGCTGCGACGCGGCCGTCAGGGCGTCGTTCATCTGCAGAGATGCGAGGAGAGACCGGAGCCAGATCTCATCGTCGACGACATAGCGTTCGCGGCGCGCGCCGGGAGGCCGTTCCCGCCTGAGCATTCCCTGCTGTTCGAGGAAGGCGACGGCGTGCGAGACGGACGCCGGGCTGACGCGGAGCCGCTGGACCAGGTCAGAGGCGGTCAGGGTGCCGGAGTCGGTGATGTACAGGCAGGCCAGCACCCTGGCCTCCATCCGGGGCAGGCCATGCTGAACGAGGAGAGCGGTGAAGGACTCGGTGAAGTCCCGCACCTCTTGGGGGTCACGCCCATGGCCGCTGTCGGGGATCGGTGGCGCCGGAGGCTGAGCCTGCTTGTGCCGGCGCGCACGGTGCCGGGTGGCCTCGTGCGCCCGGTCCGCCCCGTAGCCGTCGGGTCCGCCGTTCCGGGTGACCTCCCGCATGACGGTCGATGCGGGCCGCTCCAGCCGCCGGCCGATCTCTGCGTATCCGAGTCCCTCGGCCAGCCCCGCAGCGATGCGCCGGCGGTCCTCATCGGTGAGTCTGCCTCCGGGCATCGGTGCTCGTCTCCTGTCTGGTCGGCATGCGCGGAGCTCTGCGCCCGCACACCCGCTGCACAGTATGCATTCACTCGGAACCCATTGCAATGCAAATTCGATCATCCATTGCGTTCAGCTCCATGGTCATTGCAAAGCAAGCCTTGTTTCCTGTGGGAACAGGCAATTTGAGCCTTCATTTCTTGTTGACTGATTTGTGAATGCAATGTAGCGTCGCAGGCGTTCAGAGATTCCCGAACACTGGCGGATGTCGATGACGCCGCAGGGGGAGTCTCCGTGACTGAGCTCACCCCGCCCTTGCGTGTCGCTCGTCGAAGCCATGAGCGCCAGGTCGGGGCGGGTCTCGCAAGATCGAAAACTGTATGCAAGGAGATTCATGATGGGGACTGGCAACAGCGGCTTCTCCGGAGCGGGGCTGCGCAGACTGCGTGATGTGCTGGCGCGGCATGTCGAGTCCGGGAAGATCCCCGGGCTGGTCGCCCTGGTCGGCCGGGGCGGTCAGACTCATG
>NZ_JBSFPS010000246.1:0-14942 GCF_053588315.1 Streptosporangium sp. NPDC003464
ACGGCTACCACGGCCCGTCGATGGCCGCCCCCGGCTACGACCTGTACTACCTCAACGTCCTGGCCGGACCCGCCCCCACGCGGTCCATGGCCTTCTGCGACGACCCCCGGCACGCCTGGGTCCGCTCCTCCTGGGCGGACCAGCCGGTCGATCCACGGGTCCCCATGACGAAGGCGTCGCGATGAGGCTCACCCCGGCGCAGGCGCCCGAGCGCTTCCCGGCCGGTCGGCCGACGGACCGGACGTGACCAGCGGCCCTATTTCTGCGGCACGAGTTCCGGTTTCGGCTGGAAGCCCCTGGCCAGCGGCACGATCAGGGCCACCAGGACGGCGGCGGGCACGAACGCCGCCCGCGCGTCCATGGTGTCGTTGACGGTGCCGACCACGGCCGCGCCGACGAGGAAGCCGACGTAGTTGAACACGTTGACGCGCGCGATCGCCGTCTCGGCCCCGGCGCCGAGGCGGCCGGCCGCCGAGAACGACTGCGGCGCGATGACGGACAGGCCGACGCCGATCAGGCCGAACGACAGGACGGCCGATGTGACGCCGGGGGCGGCGACGACGCCGAGTGTGCCCACGGCCGCGATCACCGCGCCCACCCGGACGACCGGGGCCGGGCCGTACCTGCGCACGGCGAAGTCTCCGGGGACCCGCGCGAGGAGCATGGCCGCCTGGTAGACGAGGTAGGCGAAGGGCACCAGCCAGCCGCTCGCCGACAGCGCGCTCTCCATGTAGAGGGTGCTGTAGTTGGAGACCGCCGCGTCGCCGACGTAGAGGAACGCCATCGCCAGGCAGAGCGGGATGATCGGCCGCCACGGCACCCTGGCCGTCTGCGCGGCGCGCGCGGTCGCCCGCTCCCCGTCCCGGTCGTAGAGGCGGGGGAGCATGATCACGGAGATCGCGGCGCCGATCGCCACCGGGACGGAGAACGACCAGCCCAGGCCGGTGCCGAAAACGCTGAAGGCGGAGTTGAACCCGGCGCCCAGCATCGAGCCGACGCTCCACACGGCGTGGAAACCGGTGAGCACGCTCATGCCGTAGCGGCGTTCGACCGCGACCGCCTGCATGTTCATCGCCGCGTCCACCGCCCCGACGAACAGGCCGAACACCGCGCTGAGCAGGTAGAGCCCGATGAGCTGGGTGTTCCATCCCACAAGGGCCACGACCATGCAGACCCCCACCTGGGAGATCCGCAGGACCGGGCCGCTGCCGTACTTCGCGGCCAGCGGGCCGGCCACGACGCTCCCGACGCCGGCGATCACCGGGACGAGCAGCAGGACGAGGGTGAGGTCGCCGTCGCTCAGCCCGAACCTGTGCTGCAGGTCGATCACATGGGTGAGCAGGGTGGCGAAACAGAGGCCCTGGACGAAGAAGGCGGCCCAGGTCGCCACCCGTGCTTGCCTGTCGCGTGGGGTCGGCATCACGACCTCCAGAGAACATGAGGGGGGTTCAGGTTCTCGTCAGAGTAGGGGCGCCGTCTCCGGCGGTCAATGGCTGATCATCCGGGCCGTCGCGCCCGGCGTCCGGGGCGGCGTGGCCAGGTGCGGTCCGGGCGTCCCGGCAGGAGTGGTCGGGAGCGGTGTGCGCTTCCCGGCAGGAGTGGTCGGGCGTGTCCCGCGCGCCCCGGCCGCGCCCGGCGCTCCACCGTGATCGCCGGCACCGCCCTCTTCCGCCGCCATGTCGGCGGCCTTGCCACGCCGCTACGGCCCTGACAGCGATTATCGTCGAAGGGTGGACAGTTCCCCGCCCCCGTCGATCCGTAACTCCGGGCGCCTGCCGCGCCCCGGCGACCTGCGCGCCGGGGACGACGACAGAGCACGGGTGGCCGCCGTGCTGGGCGACGCGCTCGCCGACGGCCGGCTGGACCACGACGAGCACGAGGAGCGGCTCCAGACGCTCTACCGGGCCCGCACGCTGGGCGAGATCGCCGCGCTCACCGCCGACCTGCTCCCGCCCGAGGCGCAGCCGCTGCGGACCGACGTCCGCCCGGTGCTGGCCTTCTTCGGCTCGGACGAGCGCTCGGGCCGCTGGGTGGTGCCCACCCGTTTCTCCGCCACCGCGGTCTGCGCCAACGTCACGCTCGACCTGCGCGAGGCGCTGCTCCAGTCGGGCCACGTTACGCTCCAGGTCACCGTGATGGCCGCGACCCTCACGCTGATCGTCCCGGAGGGCGTCCGGATCGAGATGCCCGCCTCCGCCTTCATGGCGGGCAAGAAGAACCAGGTCCCGCCCTCGCCCGACGGACCGCTCATCGAGATCACCGGGATCGTCACCCTGGGCAACATCGTCGCCAAGTCGCCGAAGCGGCCCCGCCGCTCGTGGTTCCGCCGCTGAGCGGACGGGCCACGAGCGGCGCCGGGCCGGTCAGCTCGCGCTGTCGAAGTTGATCGCGCTGTAGGCGCGCAGCTTCCAGAGCTGGTGCTCGCTCTCGATCTTGCGGATCGTGCCGGAACGGCCGCGCATGACCAGGGAACTGGTGACGGCGCGGCCACCGCGGTAGCGGACGCCCTGCATGAGCTCGCCGTCGGTGATCCCGCTGGCCGCGAAGAACACGTCGTCGGAGCGGACCAGGTCGTCGGTGGTCAGCGTGGCGTCCAGGTCGAGGCCGGCGTCCAGCGCCCGGCGGCGCTCGGCGTCGTCCTGCGGCCACAGCCTGCCCTGGATGACGCCGCCCAGGCACTTGAGCGCGCAGGCCGCGATGATGCCCTCGGGGGTGCCGCCGATGCCGAGCATCAGGTCGACACCGGTGCCCGCGCGGGCGGCCATGATCGCTCCGGCCACGTCGCCGTCGGTGATGAGCTTGATCCGCGCCCCGGCCTCCCGGACCTCCTGAATGATCTTCTCGTGGCGCGGCCGGTCGAGGATGACCACGGTCACGTCCGACGGCTCGCCGCCCTTGGCCCGCGCCACCGCGGAGATGTTGTCGGCCACCGGCGCGTTGATGTCGACCGCCCCGGCGGCCTCGGGGCCGGTGACCAGCTTGTCCATGTAGAAGACGGCCGAGGGGTCGTACATCGAGCCGCGCTCGCTGACCGCGATGACCGAGATCCCGTTGGGCATGCCGAGCGCGGTCAGGCGGGTGCCGTCGATCGGGTCCACGGCCACGTCGCATTCGGCGCCGCTGCCGTCCCCGACGTGCTCGCCGTTGTAGAGCATCGGCGCGTTGTCCTTCTCGCCCTCGCCGATCACCACCACGCCGTTCATCGACACCGTGTTGATCAGCTGGCGCATCGCGTTCACCGCGGCGCCGTCGGCGCCGTTCTTGTCACCGCGCCCGACCCAGCGGGCCGCGGCCATCGCGGCCGCCTCGGTGACCCTGACCAGTTCGAGGGCCAGGTTGCGATCAGGTGCGTGTGCACCCGTGGCGAGCGCGGCAGGTACGGACGTCTGATCGGACATGACGAGGAGCCCCTCTCGTGGATTACTGCATCGATCGTAGTTGCCTCCCTCTTGCCGGGCGGCGAGGGATAATGTGCCCACCATGAGTAGCGACACGGAACGGCTGGTGACAGGCGTGGCTGCACGGACCTCCGAGCGGGGTGCCGCCACGCGCGTCGCGCTCCTCGCGGCCGCCAGGGAGGTCTTCGTCGCGAGCGGTTTCGCGGAGGCCGGTGTCACCGACGTGGTCGCCCGCGCCGGGGCGAGCGTCGGCAGCCTCTACCACCACTTCTCCGGCAAGGCCGATCTCTACCTGACGCTCTTCGACGACTTCCAGACCCGGCAGACCCAGCGGACCAAGCAGGCCGTCCAGGAGGCCCGGACCGGGGGCGAGGCCGACCCGATGCGGCTGTTCATCGCCGGCGCCCGCGCCTACCTGGAGGGCTGCTTCGCCGAGCGCGAGCTCGCCGCGCTGTTCCTGCGCGGTGACGGGCCCCCGGGGTTCGAGGTCATCATGCGCGACCGGCTGCGCCAGTGGGCCAAGCGCAACGCCGCCCTGTTCGAGGGCGACGAGGGCGCGCTGGTCGTGGTCCTCACCGGCGCGCTCGCCGCCGCCGTCTCCGAGGTCGCCCTGTCCGAGGACGAAGAGGCGTCCCGCAACCTCGCCGAGGACGTGCTCGCCATCGTCGGGCAGATCAGGCGCCCCTGAGACCGGACCGCGCCCCCGAGCGACTAGTCTCGACAGTCGTGGAACGGTTCACTCAGGGTTTCTACGGCTATGCGGTCGCGATGCTGGTCTGCCTCGCCGGCGTCGGCGTGTTCCTGCTGGTCACACCGCAGAGCAGGACCGAGCACATCCCCAAGGTCGACTTCTCGTTCGACGTGGCCAACATGCGCCGCGACGCGCCCTACCAGGTGTGGTCGCCGGATCAGGTGCCCGCCGGGTGGATCCCGACGAGCTCTCGGATGACCAAGGAGAAGGGCGCGGTCACCTGGAGGCTCGGCTTCGCCACCGCCAAGCGCTCCCACGCGATGCTCGCCCAGAGCGACGAGAGGCCCGCGGCCGAGTTCGCCAACCGGCTGGCCAACACCGGTGAGGTCACCGGCAGCGTCCAGATCGGCGGGGTGACCTGGGAGCAGCGCGTCCGCAAGGACAAGAACCAGCGCTCCCTCGTCCGGCTCCTGCCCGACGCCACGGTCGTCGTCACGGGCACCGCCCAGTGGGACGAGCTGTCGGCCCTGGCCGGATCCATCAAGCAGCAGACGCGGGTGACCTCCTAGGGGCCTGTCCGGGGCCCGGACCATGAGGTCGCGGACTCACCTGGGCGGTGCGACCCGGCCCTGACCGGGCGCGGTGACGATCGACGGACAGGACCGGCGCGCGGCGGCACGTGCTGTTCCCGCGGGCCGGCCACTGCGTGCGGAGCGAGGTCGACAACGGCGTCGGCGCGTACGGCACGGCGCTCCAGAGCTCGATCCGCCCCGCGCCGGACGCGTTCTTCGCCAACGGCCGCTCCGGCGACGTCAACGGCGCCGCCGTCACCTTCACCGGCGGCTCGACCGTCTCCGACGGCGCCATCGCCTCACGTCCCCGGGGCTCCGGCGACGGCGGCGCCTCGACCGAGGCCGACCCGTCCAGGCCGTACGCCCCCTGTCCAGGACGTACGCCGCCGTCCCAGGCCGTACGCCGCCGGACAGACCTCAGAAGGGCGCGTCCCCTGCGGGGTCGGGCTGCCGGCGCTGCGCCATGGCGGCGGCGAGCTTCACCCGGGCGCCCTGGAGCCACTCCTCGCACAGCGACGCCAGCCGCTCGCCGCGCTCCCACAGCTCGATCGACTGCTCCAGCGTCAGCCCGCCGGCCTCCAGGCGGCGGACCACCTCGGTCAGCTCCTCGCGTGCCTGCTCATACGACGGTGTCTTCTCATCGGCCACATCCCCACCCTAGAGTCACCCGCCGACACAAGAGGCGGATCACGGTCCTGGGACACTGCATGGATGAGCGTTCGTACCGCGACCCCCGAGGACATCCCCGAGCTGGTCCGCCTGCGTGAGATCCTGGCCGACCGGATGGCCCAGGACGGCAGCTACCCGGTCGACGGTCAGTGGCAGGACACCTACGCCGACAGCCTCAAGGAGAGGCTGGGCAGCGACGACACGGCCGTCTACGTGGTGGACGCCCCCGAGGGCGGGCTGGCCGCCTGCGGCATGGGTCTCATCTTCGAGCGCTTCCCCGGCCCCACCCTCGCCAACGGCCGCTGCGGCTACATCCAGGACATGACCACCGCCCCCGGCCACCGGCGCCGGGGACACAGCCGGGCCATCATGGCCAAGCTCATGGAGTGGTACCGCGACAGCGAGGTCCGCAGGGTGGACCTGCACGCCACCTCCGACGGCGAGTCGCTCTACCGGCAGTTCGGCTTCGTCGACGACGGCCTGCGCTACCCCTCGCTCACGTGGCTGAATCCCTCCTGACCGGCACCCTGTCGTCGGGGAAGCGGATCGTCAGCTCGGCGCCGGGGGCGACGTCGGCCGCCCGCCGTACGACCTCACCCGTGGGGCGCTGCACGATCGCGTAACCGCGCTCCAGGGTGGCGGCGGGGGACAGGGAGACCAGGCGGGCCCGCAGGTGCTCCAGGGAGTCCTGGGCGCGGTCCAGGGAGGCGGTCAGCGAGCGCCTCGCCCGGTCCCTGAGCTGCTCGGCCTGCTCGGCCCTGCGCTCGATCTCACGGACCGGGTCGGCCAGGGCGGGGCGGGAGCGGACCGCGGCCAGCCATGCCGTCTCGCGCTCCAGCCATCCGCCGGCCACCCGCCGGCCCCGGTCGCGGAGCTGGCGGATGAGCGTGAGCTGCTCGCCGACGTCCGGCACGACCTTCTTGGCCGCGTCCGTGGGGGTGGACGCCCGCACGTCGGCGACCAGGTCGAGCAGCGGGTTGTCCTGCTCGTGGCCGATGGCGCTGACCACCGGGGTCCGGCACGCCGCCACCGCCCGGACGAGCGCCTCGTCGGAGAAGGGCAGCAGGTCCTCCATCGACCCGCCGCCCCGCGCGATCACGATGACGTCGACCTCGCCGTCCGCGTCGAACTTCCGCAGAGCCTCGGTGACCTCGGTGACCGCGTACGGGCCCTGCACGGCCACCGGCTCGACCTTGAACCGCACCGCGGGCCAGCGGCGCCGCGAGTTCTCCAGCACGTCGCGCTCGGCGGCCGAGTCACGGCCGCAGATCAGCCCGATCGTGCCCGGCAGGAACGGCAGCCGCCGCTTGCGGTCGACTCCGAAGAGCCCCTCGGCGGCGAGCACCTGGCGCAGCCGCTCCAGCCTGGCCAGCAGCTCGCCGACGCCGACCGGGCGCATCTCCAGGGCGGTGAACGCGAAGGAGCCCTTGTTCACCCAGAAGTCCGGCTTCAGGTGCATGACGACCCGGGCGCCGTCCACCGGCCGGGGGACGGTCGCCTCGTAGACGCCACGGGGGCAGGTGACCCGGGCCGAGACGTTGGCCACGGGGTCACGCAACGTCAGGAACACCGTGCCGCCGCGGGCGGTCAGCTCGGTGATCTGCCCCTCCACCCAGACGGTGCCGAGTTTGCCGATCCAGCCGCCGACCATCTGCAGCACGGTGCGGACCGGGAGCGGCTGTTCCGGGGTGGTCTTCGAGGTCATGGTCGGGAGCCTACGCGCAAGCTGCGGTTATCCGGCCGCCTCCAGCTTGGCCAGCCGGTTCTCGTACATCCGCACGACCTCCGGACGGGCGGTGGTGGCCCGCTCGTAGTCGATGAGCTCCTGGATCTGCTCGGCCGTCTTGCCGCGCATCCGGGCGCGCAGGGACGCGATCGACAGCTGGCCGTAGCCGGGCATCGGCTCGGCGGGGACGGCGACCGCCTCGGGGACCGGCGTGGCCACCGGAGGCTCGGCGACCCTGGTCTCCGTGACCTCGACCAGCGCGGCGTCGGCCGCCTCGGGCTTGACGACCTCGACCTCCGTGACCTCCACCTTCGCGGCCGCGGGCTGGGAGACGGCGGCCTCTGCGGCCTTGGGCTCCGCGGTCTTGGACTTGGTCTTGGGCGCGGCGGTCTTGGGCTCGGCCTCTGCGGTGTCGGTCTCGACAGGCTTGGCCTCGGGGGTGGTGGCCTCGGGCTCTGCGGGCTTGGCTTCGGCGGTCTCAGCCTTGACCGGCTCGGCGGCCTTGACCTCTGCGGGCTTGGCCTCGGGGGCGGCGGTCTTGGGCTCGGCCTCTGCGGTGTCGGTCTCGACAGGCTTGGCCTCGGGCTCGGCGGGCTTGGCCTTGGGCTTGGCGGGGGCGAAGATGACCGGCTCGGGGCGGGACTTGACGCCGTTGGTCTCGGGCGTGATCTCCTTGGTGGAGGCGCTCTCCGGGCGGGGGGCGAAGATGACCGGCTCGCGGCGGGCCGGCTTGTCCTCGGTCTTGTCGTCCTTGGCGGACTCGGCCGGCTCGTCGGCGGTCTGCGTGGACTCCTCTTCGTCCTGCTGGCCGATGCGCTTGATCGTGCTCCGCACGCGGTCGCCGATCAGCAGGGCCTGGCCGACCCCGCTCAGCGCGGACTGCAGCACGTAGAGCGGCAGGTCCTTCGCCTTCTCCTTGAACCCTTCGCGGCTGGAGAGCGCCTCGCGGACATTTCTGGTGACATTACGGAGGATGTCGGGGACTGCCATGTCGTCTCCCTGGGAGGTCTGTTTTAGGCGTCTAGTCTCGCAAGACTGTGCCGTATGAGGTCATAGGACGCGTGGGCGGCCCAGCGGACACTCCACGTAGCATAAGAACATGACTTCAGAGACCCCCGCGACCCGACGTGTGCTTGTGGCTAGACCCCGTGGCTACTGCGCAGGGGTCGATCGAGCGGTCGAGGCCGTGGAGAAGGCCCTTGAGCAGTACGGCGCGCCGATCTACGTCCGCAAGCAGATCGTCCACAACACCCATGTGGTCAAGACGCTGGAGGAGCGGGGAGCGATCTTCGTCGAGGAGACCGAGCAGGTCCCCGAGGGCGCGATCGTGGTCTTCTCCGCCCACGGGGTCTCTCCGGCGGTCCACCAGGAGGCCGCCCGGCGCAGCCTGAAGACGATCGACGCCACCTGCCCGCTGGTGACCAAGGTGCACAACGAGGCCAGGCGCTTCGCCTCCCAGGACTACGACATCCTGCTCATCGGCCACGAGGGCCACGAGGAGGTCGAGGGCACCGCCGGCGAGGCGCCCGACCACATCCAGCTCGTCGACGGCCTCGACTCGGTCGACGCCGTCCGGGTGAAGGACCCCGACCGGCTGGTGTGGCTGTCGCAGACCACGCTGTCGGTGGACGAGACGGTCGAGACGGTCTCCCGGCTCAAGGAGCGTTTCCCGAACCTCATCGACCCGCCGAGCGACGACATCTGCTACGCCACCCAGAACCGCCAGATCGCGGTGAAGGAGATCGCCGCCCAGGCCCAGCTCGTCATCGTCGTGGGCTCCGAGAACTCCTCCAACTCCAAGCGGCTGGTCGAGGTCGCCCTCGACCACGGAGCCGACGCCTCCTACCTGGTCGACGACGCCTCGCTCATCAAGGACGAGTGGCTCGACGGCGTCACCACGGTCGGTGTGACGAGCGGCGCCTCGGTCCCGGATGAGCTCGTCACCGGCGTCCTGGCCCGCCTCGCCACGCACGGCTTCGACGACGTCGAGGAGGTCGAGTCGGTCAAGGAGAGCGTCCGCTTCGCCCTCCCGCACGAGCTGCGCAAGGACCTGCGCGCCACCGTCTGAACCGCCCTCCCCGCTCCGTACGGCGGCGCCGCGTGCCGCCGTACGGACGTCCTCAGCCTGAGGTCCTCCGCCGGTCCACGGTCCCTCGCCGGCCGTGCCGTGCGCCCGCGGCGGCCGTGCCGCGCGATCGCCGACCGGGCCGTGGCCTACGGCGGCCCGGCCCGCGGCTACTGGCCTTCGCGGGGCGTGCCGTACACCTTGGGCTCGAAGTAGCCTTCGGGCTCGGGGGCGTAGCCGACGCTGTCGCCGCTCCTCGGGCGGGGAATGTCGGGGCCGGCGGCCCGCAGCTCCTCGCGCAGGTCGCGGACGCACTGGGCCAGGCCGCGCCGCCAGGCCACGACCAGGACCAGGAGCGAGCCGCCGAACAGCCACGGGGCGCCGGCCGACAGCTTGGTCAGCATGCCCAGGCCGAACGCCTGGACCGGTGAGGCCGCGCCCAGGGCCCGGACCGCCTCGGCGACCAGCGTGGCCGCGAAGAAGATCAACGGTGGTGACACCACCAGCGAGAGCAGGTCGCGCCGGTTCACCAGCGACACCGCCGCCGCGCAACCGGCCACGAACGCCAGGCCGGTCAGCACCGGCAGGCCGAGCAGCGCCTGCGCGACACTGCCCGCCAGCGTGAACACCAGCACGGACGCCACCGCGCCCCGGGCGGTCAGCCGGATGCCGGCACTCCGCTTCTGCTCACTCACGCGCTCACCCCGCCAAGCGGCTGCCCGTCGCCTCGATCGTCCACCAGTCGTCCCCCTCGACCTCGGCCCCTCATCGCCAACCCCCTCCGCTCCGCCTCCAGTGTCCGGCCGACGGCGTCTTCGGGGAACGGCTTTCAGGGCAGGTCGTTCGCCAACTTACCGTTCAGCCGGGAGATGGGGGACGAGCTTGCGCCCTCTTCTTCCAGTAGTTCGGGCGAGGTCAGCGCGCGCGGCAGGCCCTCGACCGTGCCGGGCCTGTCCAGCTCGGTCTCGACCAGCCCCAGGTCGTTCAGCTTGCGCGCGCTCACCAGCACCCGGGTCTCCAGGGAGCCGACCGTCCGGTTGTAGGACTCGACCGCCCTGCTCAGCGACCGTCCCATCGTCTCCATGTTCCGCCCCATGGCGCCCAGCCGTTCGTAGAGCTCCTTGCCGAGCTCGAAGACCGCCCGCGCGTTCTCGCTGAGCGCGGCCTGCTGCCAGGCGTACTGCGCGGTGCGGAGCATGGTGATCAGCGTGGTGGGCGTGGCGATGTGGACCCGCCGCCGCATGGCGTACTCCAGCAGGGCGGGGTCGCGTTCCAGGGCCGGGGCCAGGAACGCCTCGCCGGGGATGAAGAGCACCATGAACTCCGGCGCCGGGCTGAACGCCTGCCAGTAGGCCTTGGACGCGAGCCGGTCCACGTGCTCGCGCACGTGCCGGGCGTGGGAGTCGAGCCGGGCCGACTGGTGGTCGGGGTCGCCGGACTCGGCGGCCTCCAGGTAGGCGGCCAGGGAGACCTTGGAGTCGACCACGATGTTCTTGCCGCCGGCCAGCCGCACGATCATGTCCGGCCGGAGCACGCCGTCGGCGGTGGTGACGCTGGCCTGCTCGTCGAAGTCGCAGTATCGCTGCATCCCGGCGATCTCGGCGACCCTGCGGAGCTGGAGCTCCCCCCACCGGCCCCGGGCCTCCGGGCGCTGCAGGGCGCGCACCAGCGCGGTCGTCTGGACGCGGAGCCGGTCGTTGCTCTCCCGGACCACGTCGATGTGCTTGGCCAGCTCGGCGTGGGCGGCCCGCTGGCCCGACTGGGTGTCGCGCAGTTGCGCCTCGACACGGGCCAGGGTGTCCTTCAACGGCTCGATCAGGTGCTCGACGGCCTGCTTGCGCTGCTCCAGCTCCCCGGCGGCCTCGGCGCGGCCGGCGGCCAGCCGGGTCTCGGCCAGCTCCAGGAACCGCAGGTTGTTGACGTCGAGCGCGCGGGCCGACAGGGCCTGGAACCGCTCGGCCAGCTGCCCTTCGACGTAGGCGACCTTCTCCTCGGCGGCCTTGGCGCGGGCCTCGGCCTCGGCCAGGCGCGTCACGATGTCCGCTGCTCCCGAGGAGGCACGCGCCCGGCCCAGCAGGAACCCGATCGCGAGTCCCGCGGCGAGTCCCACGGCGAGCTGGAAAGCGAGTGCCATGACATCCACCCCGGAATGATCGCAGGCCCGGTGGCTCCTGGCTGCCCGACACGCCTTCCGGATCGATTCCGGCATTTCGCCCGTGTCATTACATTTCGCCCGCCAGGCCCCGCGGACGCCGGCGGCCGCGGCCGTCCACCGGCCCGTGACGTGCCTGCGGCGGGTAGCACTGGGTGATTCCCCGTAAACTCGGCTTACGTGAGCCTGAGTATCGGCATCGTCGGATTGCCCAACGTCGGTAAGTCAACGCTTTTCAACGCGCTGACGAAGACCGCCAACGCCCTGGCGGCGAACTATCCGTTCGCCACCATCGAGCCCAACGTGGGCATCGTCGGCGTCCCCGACCCGCGTCTGGAGAAGCTGGCCGAGATATTCGGCTCCGCGAAGCTCCTGCCCGCGAAGGTCGAGTTCGTCGACATCGCCGGACTGGTCCGCGGCGCCTCGGAGGGGCAGGGACGGGGTAACCAGTTCCTCGCCAACATCCGCGAGACCGACGCCATCTGCCAGGTCATCCGGGTCTTCACCGACCCCGACGTGACCCACGTGGACGGTGAGGTCGCCCCCGAGCGCGACATCGAGACGATCAACACCGAGCTGATCCTCGCCGACCTGCAGACGCTGGAGAAGGCGATCCCCCGGCTCCAGAAGGAGTCGAGGACCAACAAGGACCGCAAGGCCACGCTGGAGGCCGCGGAGGCGGCGGTCAAGCTCCTCGACGGCGGCGCCACCCTCTACGCCGGGGCCAAGGGCGCCGGGATCGACGTGGCCGACCTGCGCGAGCTGCACCTGCTGACCGCCAAGCCGTTCCTCTACGTCTTCAACCTCGACGCCGACGAGCTGGTGGACGAGGAGCTGCGGGCCCGGCTGTCGGCGATCGTGGCTCCGGCCGAGGCCGTCTTCCTGGACGCCAAGATCGAGTCCGAGCTCGTCGAGCTCCCCGACGACGAGGCGCTGGAGCTCCTGCAGTCCGTCGGGCAGGAGGAGTCCGGCCTGTCCCAGCTCGCCCGCGTCGGGTTCGAGACCCTCGGCCTGCAGACCTATCTGACCGCCGGTCCCAAGGAGACCCGGGCCTGGACGATCCGCAAGGGCGCCACCGCTCCGGAGGCGGCCGGGGTCATCCACACCGACTTCCAGCGCGGCTTCATCAAGGCGGAGATCGTCTCCTTCGACGAGCTGGTGGAGGCGGGTTCCATCGCCGCCGCCCGTCAGGTGGGCAAGGCCCGCATCGAGGGCAAGGACTACGTGATGCGCGACGGCGACGTCGTGGAGTTCCGCTTCAACGTCTGACGGCTCACGCGTGAGAGAACGGGCCTGGTCCTCTGACCAGGCCCGTTCCTCATATGGTGACACTGTGTGATGCATTCCGAGTTAAATGCGCAGGTCGCGACAGTCTCGGCGCCGTTTGGATAGCAATGCGTGGCCTTTGAGTAATCGGGTTACCCGCCGAGCAGGCATAACGTGCTTTCTTGGCGATGTGCACAGGTGGCGGGTCCGGCCGAGTTCCAGACCGGGTTTGCTCAGTCACGACGATGCCTGCAGCATAGGCGTGGCTTTCCTGGAACAATCGGCGGGGCGGTTAGAGTAAGTGCTTGACCATGGTTAACGGGGTCGGGAGTAATACGACACCGCGCCAACCGGGGGATGGGCGCGAGCGGAGGCAAGATGGCTCGAAGGGCAACGGTCCAGCGTGATCCTCGGATCGCTGGCGACCCTGAGCTGTCGGCATACCCGGAGGAGCCCTACGGCCCCGAGTCCGACGGCGCTCCGGCCCGAGGGCGGGGCGCGCCGGGCCGGGCCCGCTGGTCCGGCGGAGGCGGTCGCTGGCTGGTGTGGACCGGCCGCGCCGTGCTCTGGGCATTAATAGTGGTCATCGTGGTGAACGGGGTCCGTGCGCCTTTCGAACGCTTCACCCGGCAGAACACCGCAGGTGGGGCGGCCGCCGTTCCGGCGGACACCGAATTTCCGCTCAGCCGGGCCACCTCTTTCGCCAGCCAGTTCGCCGCCGTGTATCTGAATTTCGAGGCCGTCCGCTCCCAGGAAAGGGCCTCCCGGCTAGCGCCTTACCTGCCCGACGGCGCCGAGCCGCAGTTCGGCTGGGACGGAGTCGGCCGGATGGCCGCCGGCGCGGTGCAGCCGTACGGCACGGAAATCGTCGACCGGGAGAATGCGGTCGTGACCCTGGCCTTCCAGTCGGGAAGCCGCCGTCAGCTCCTGTCCGTGCCGGTGTTCCACGACAGCCGGACCGACAGGTTCGTGGTCTCCGGGCGGCCGGGCATCCTTCCCGCGCCGACCCCGGCGAACCTGCCCCCGGTGCCCGAGGGCGAGGGCGACGAGGCCGCCGAGGCCGAGCTCCGCACGCCCCTGGCCGACTTCTTCAAGGCCTACGCCGCCGGCGACAACGCCTCCCTGCAGCGCTACGCCGCCGCCGGGGTCACCCTGGAGGGGTTCGGCGGCGCGTTCACCCTCGTCGAGCTCAAGGACCTCGCCGTCCCTCTCGTCGGCGGCGCGACCCGGGAGGTCACCGCGACGGTCGTGTGGGGTGTGCCCTCGGGCGTGGCCCCCTCGGCCGAGCCCACCCCGTCCGACCCCGGTGACATGAGCGGCAAGCTTGAGCAGGCCTACCTGCTCACCGTGGTCAAGCAGGGCGACAAGTGGTTCGTCAAGGACATCCGAGGCGCGAAACGGTCTGTGGGGTAACACATGATCGAATGGTGCCGGTCCGCAGTGAACAGACCCCCCCTGATCAGTGAATCGGCGGTGGGCGGGTCCGGGCATGCGTGTCGCGGGTCCGTGGCCGCCCGGCGAGCACGATCATGAGCACGGAGGACGAGAAGTGATCCTGAAGACCATCCTGCTGAGCGCGATGGACCTCGCCCAGCCGACCGGTGCTCCGACGGGTGTCAACACCGAGGGACTGGCCGACTTCCTCCGCAAGTTCTTCGCCCCGCTCTTCCTCGTCGTCGTCTCCGTCGTCGCGCTCTTCTTCCTCTTCACCCGTGAGATCACCAGGTTCGTGCAGTTCATCATCCTCGCGGTGGCCATCGGAGTGATCTTCTACGTGCCCAACATCATCGAGGTGACGGCCAAGGCGATCGCGGGCGCGCTGGGCATCACGGGGGGTTGAGATCGCGCGTAGCGGTCAAAGAACGAGGGCGGAGAGGAGGAGCGTGTGGACCTGCCCACGTATACCAATATCTGGCGGATCGAGAAACGGCTCTACAAGCTGTACGACCTACGGCTGCCGATGCCGCTTCCGATCGTCTGGATCGGTGTGTTCGTGGGCGTGGTGGTGCCCTGGTCGCTGGTGCTCTACCTGCTGGGCCTGCCCTTCGACGCGCCCTGGCACGTGGTCTACCTCGTGCCGCCCGGCATCGTCACCTGGCTCTCCACCAGGCCGGTGATCGAGAGCAAGAGGCTCACCGAGCTGCTCCAGTCGCAGGTGCGTTACGTGGGTGAGCCGCGCACCTGGTGCCGGATGGCCCCCACCGCCGAGCCCTCGGAGATCAGCCTCACCGGCCGGGTCTGGCGGGCCGCACCCGGGCAGGCCGCACCGGCCCGGGCCAAGGTCTCCCGCAGGGTCCGGCACGCCCAGCGGCGACCTGGTTCAAGGGCGGCTCCGAGCTCGGCGTGCTGGACCTGGGCTATCTCGCCCGTCCCGCCGGGAAGGTCGGCAAGTCCGGGAAGTCC
>NZ_JBSFPS010000247.1:0-14929 GCF_053588315.1 Streptosporangium sp. NPDC003464
TCTCCACGACCACGTCACCGGTCCCGCCGTGCCGGGCGGCCACCGCGGCGACGTGCTCGCGCATCATCCGCCGGGGGACCGGGTTGATCGCCGGTTCGCCCACCTCCAGCGGGAGCCCCGGTTTGGTGACGGTGCCGACCCCGGGTCCCGCCGCGAACACCACGCCGGTGCCGGGGGCGCCGGGCCGTACCGTCGAGGAGATCAGCGCGCCGTGCGTCACGTCGGGATCGTCACCGGCGTCCTTGACCACCGCGGCCATGGCCGCGCCGCCCGCCAGCCCCTCCCTGGCCAGCGCGAACGCCGGGCGCTGCCCCTTGGGCAGCGCGATCTCCACGGGGTCGGGGAAGTCGCCGGTCAGCAGCGCGGTGTAGGCGGCGGTGGTGGCCGCGGTCGCGCACGCGCCGGTGGTCCATCCGTGGCGTAGTGGCGTGCTCATGGCCGGGGCACCGGCCGGTACGGCAGGGCGAGGCCCTGCGACGGCAGAGAGACGAGAGAAGTGATGACGTGCTGAACATCCTCGTGCTGGGCGGCACCGACGAGGCCAGGCGGCTGGCCGCCGCGCTCGCCGGACGCGCCGGGACGCATGTGGTGTCCTCCCTGGCGGGACGGGTGCGCGACCCCAGGCTGCCGGTGGGTGAGGTGCACGAGGGCGGCTTCGGCGGCCCTGGCGGGCTGGAGGCGTGGATCGGCGAGCGCCGGATCGACGTCGTCGTGGACGCCACGCACCCCTTCGCCGCCCGGATGACCGCCTCGGCGGTCGAGGCGACCGGCCGGGCCGGGGTGCCGCTGCTGACCCTGCGGCGGCCGGGCTGGCAGGCGGGCCCCGGCGACGACTGGCGCTGGGTGCCGTCGCTCGCCGCGGCCGCCGAGCTGCTGCCCGAGCTGGGGGAGCGGGTGTTCCTGACCACCGGGCGCCGGAGCCTGCCGGTCTTCGCCGGCCTCGACGACCTGTGGTTCCTGGCCCGCTCGGTGGACCCGCCGGAGCCGCCCGCCCCGCGCCGCATGGAGGTGCTGCTCAGCCGCGGCCCGTTCACCGTGGAGGGCGAGCTGGCCCTCATGCGCGCCCACCGGGTGGACGTGCTGGTCACCAAGGACAGCGGCGGCGAGATGACCACGGCCAAGCTGCTCGCCGCCCGGGAGCTCGGGCTCCCGGTCGTGATCGTACGGCGGCCGCCGCCTCCCGGGGGCGTCCCCACCGCGGAGACGGTGGAGGCGGCGCTCGCCTGGCTGGAGAGCGCGGCGGGTCGCGCCGGTCACGCCGGGTAACGGCGGGGGGTGAACACCACCCGGCCGCCGTCGCCCCGCTCGGCCACCCGGGTGGTGGAGGACCCCACCAGGAGCAGGCAGCGCATGTCGACCATGGCCGGGTCGAGGTCGGCGAGCGTGGTGACGGTCATGCTCTCCCCGGCACCGCCGACGTCACGGCCGATGACCACGGGCGTCTGCGCCGCGCGGTGTTCCAGCAGCAGGTCCCGCGCGGCGGCCACCTGCCAGGTGCGGCTCTTGGACGCGGGGTTGTAGATCGCCAGGACCAGGTCGGCCTTCGCGGCGGCGGTGATCCGCCCGGCGACGACCTCCCATGGCTTGAGCAGGTCCGACAGCGACAGCACGCAGTAGTCGTGGCCGAGCGGCGCGCCCGCCCGGCTCGCCACCGCGTGCGCGGCGGTCAGGCCCGGCAGCACCCGCACCGGGACGTCCGCGTACCGGGGCTCGCAGGCCACCTCCAGCACCGCGCTGGCCATCGCGAACACCCCCGGGTCGCCCGAGGAGACCACGGCCACCCGCGATCCGGCCGCGGCCAGCTCCAGCGCGTGCGCGGCCCGCTCGGCCTCCACCCGGTTGTCCGTGGGGTGGCGGCGCTGGCGCGGGTTCGGCGGGACCCGGTCCAGGTAGGGGCCGTAGCCGACGAGCTCGTCGGCCACGGCCAGGGCGTCCTGCGCCTCCGGGGTCAGCCACGGCCGGCCGGCCGGGCCGAGGCCGACCACGACCACCTCGCCGGGGCCGCCGGCCGGGGCCGCGGGCTCCGCCTGCCGCACCGGCCCGGCCTGCGCCGCGTTGACCGGGCTCGGGATCAGCGCCAGCGAGAAGTACGGCACGCTGTCCGGGTCCACCTCGGCGAGCGGGGCCAGGCGCTGGCCGCCGGTGGTGGCGCGTTCCACGTACCAGGCCTCGTCGAGGCGGCCGGCCCGGGTCAGCGCGTCGCGCACCTTGGTGAAGGTCCGGCCGAGCTTGAGGACCGCCGCCGAGTCGGTGGCGGCCAGGCGCTCGGCGAGGACCTCGGCGGGGAGCGTCCCGGGCAGCACGGTCAGCGTCTCGTCCCGCTCGACCAGCGGCCGTCCGAGGACCGCGGCGGCGCCGCTCACGGAGGTCACACCGGGGACCACCTCGGTGACGTAGCGGTGGGACAGACGCTTGTGCATGTGCATGTAGGAGCCGTAGAAGAGCGGGTCGCCCTCGCACAGCACCACCACGTCACGGCCGGCGTCCAGGTGGGCGGCCAGCCGCAGCGCGCAGTCGGCGTAGAAGTCGTCGATGGCGCCCTGGTAGCCGCCGGGATGGTCGGTGGTCTCCGTGGTGAGCGGGTAGATCAGCGCTTCCTCGATCTGGCCCGCGCGCAGGTACGGCGCGGCCACCGAGCGGGCGATGCTCCGGCCGTGGCGGGCGCTGTGGAAGGCGATCACGTCGGCCTCGCCGAGGAGGCGGGCGGCCTTGACGGTCACCAGCTCCGGATCCCCGGGTCCGAGTCCCACACCCCAGAGCCGTCCGGTCACCATGTCGTTCATTCGTCCTCACTCGCGATCGCGTTGACCGCGGCCGCGGTCATCGCACTCCCACCCCGGCGGCCGTGCACGACCAGGTGTTCCAGACCCGCCGGATGCTCGGCGAGGGCCAGCTTCGACTCGGCGGCGCCGATGAAGCCGACCGGGATCCCGAGCACGGCGGCCGGCCGGCCGGCGCCCTCCTCGACCATCTCCAGCAGCCGGAACAGCGCGGTCGGCGCGTTCCCGATCGCGACCACGGAGCCCTCCAGCCGGTCGCGCCACAGCTCCAGCGCGGCGGCGCTGCGGGTGGTGCCCAGCCGTGCGGCGAGCTCCGGCACGCCCGGCTCGCCCAGCGTGCAGATCACCTCGTTGCCGGCGGGCAGGCGGCGGCGGGTCACCCCGGAGGCGACCATCATCGCGTCGCACAGCACCGGCGCGCCCGCCCGCAGGGCCGCGCGCGCCGAGGCCACGACGCCGGGCGACCAGCCGAGGTCGGCGACCAGGTCGACCATCCCACAGGCGTGGATCATCCGGACCGCCACCTGGGCGACGTCCGGGGGCAGGCCGCTCAGATCCGTCTCGGCGCGGATGGTGGCGAAGGAGCGGCGGTAGATCTCCGCGCCGTCGCGGACGTAGTCGGTCACGATCCCCCTCTGGCGGCCGTCACCGCGGCCGTGGTCTCTTCGATGTCCGCACAGTTCAGGCTCCGGCCGTCGAGGTCCACGCGGTAGCCGTCGCCGGTGGCGACCACGTCCGCGACCCGCCCCCGGGGGCGACCGCAGCGCCTGTCGCAGCCCGCCCAGTGCACGGGGAGCGTACCGGTGCGCGGCCGGTCCGCCGCACGGGGGGCGACCGTCCCCGGCGTCCCGGCGGCCCCGTCCCCGGCGGGCACGGTGGCGCGGGCCGCGTCGGCCTGCACGTCGGCCAGGGATTTGGCGCAGCCGGGGCGGCCGGTGCAGGCCGTCACGCCGATCCACGGGGAGCCGGGGTCGGTGACCAGGCCGGCCTCCGTCAGCCGGGCGAGTGCCCGGGGGAGGTCCACGCGGGCCAGACCGGGCAGGACCACGCCCCGCCACGGCGTCAGCCGTACCCCGTCGGCGGAGGCCAGGCCGGCCAGGAGCTCCGCCTGGGCAGGGGTCAGCCGGCCCAGCGGCACCGCGACGCCCAGGGCCACCCGCCCGCCGGGCTGCCGGACGGCTCCCACCGGTCCCCCCGCCACGGCCGGCGGCGGGGTCCGGACGCGTTCCGCGGGCGGGCGGAGCCGTACCGGGCCGGCCCCTCCGGTCTCCAGGGCGGCGCGGACCCGGGCCGCGACCGGCTCCGCGCCGCCGGGCAGCTCGCCGATCCGCCAGGCGTGCACGCCCCGGGCGGCGAGCTCGGCCAGGAACGCCTCGGCCGCGGCGAGCAGGGCGGTGACCGCCGAGGTCACCGGCACGCGCAGGCCGCTGTCGGCGCCCGCGAGGACGAGGGCGGCCTCCTCCGGGCCGGTCGGCAGCATCCCGGCGTCGGGGCCGAGCCAGGCCACGTCCCCCCGGCCGTCGTCGAGGGCGAACAGGAACCGCCCCGGCAGGCCGGCCAGGCCGGGCCGGGCGCACAGCCGCCGGTCCAGCTCGGAGACCAGCGGGCCGACGTCGAGGATCCCCTCCGCGTCGCAGCCGGTCAGCGGGGAGGCCAGGACGTTGCGGATCCGTTCGTGGGTGGGCGAGGGCAGCAGCCCGGCCTCCGCCATGCGCGCCGCGAATCCGTCCCCCTCGCCGAGCCCGCGCACCTGGACGTTCGCACGGGAGGTCAGCTCGATGACGCCGGTGCCGTGGACGGCCGCCGCGTCGGCGAGTCCGCGCAGCTGGGAGGCCGTCAGCCGGCCGCCGGGGACGCGGATCCGCGCCAGGCCGCCGTCGGCCGCGGCATGCACCTGGAGCGCCCCGGGACATGCGTCGGGTCGCGATCGTCCGGAAAAGTCGCCAATGACCACGGAGAGGATGTTAAGCCAGTTTCTTGCAATGAACGGGGCTGCCGTAGTCTGATCGTTGGCGACGGCAAGGGAGGAAGCCGGTGTGAAACCGGCGCGGTCCCGCCACTGTGACCGGGGAGCGAACCCCACTCAGGCCACTGTCCGGAGACGGACGGGAAGGCCGGGGGGAGCATCGATCCGGGAGCCAGGAGACTCCAGCCGTCGTAGCCGACGACGACCCGGGGCGAGGACCCCGAGGGAGGAAGCCCTGTGCGCTTTTCGCCGTTCCCGGGCCACCCCGTGGCCCCGCCGAGCCGTACCACGCCGTCTCCGCGGGGGTGCGGCGCGTGATCCTCCTGCTCTCGACCTCCGACACCGACCTGCTCAGCGCCCGCGCGAGCGGCGCCGACTACCGGCTGGGCAACCCCGCCCGGCTCGCCGCGGCTGACCTGCCGCCCCTTCTCGACGGCGCCGACCTGGTGGTGGTCCGGCTGCTCGGCGGCCGCCGCGCCTGGGAGGAGGGCCTGGACGCCCTGCTCGCCGGGTCCCGGCCCGTCGTCGTGCTCGGCGGCGAGCAGGCGCCCGACGCCGAGCTGATGGAGCTGTCCACCGTTCCCGGCGGGGTCTGCGCCGAGGCGCACGCCTACCTCGCCCACGGCGGCCCGGCCAACCTCACCGAGCTCCACCGGTTCCTGTCCGACACCCTGCTGCTGACCGGGCACGGGTTCGCCGCGCCCGCCCCCACCCCCGCCTGGGGGGTGTTGGAGCGCGTGGCCCGCCGCGAGGACGGGCCGGTCATCGGCGTGCTCTACTACCGGGCCCACCACGTCGCCGGGAACACCGCGTTCGTGGAGACCCTCTGCTCGGCGGTCGAGGACGCGGGGGGCCGGGCGCTGCCCGTCTACTGCGCCTCGCTGCGCAGCGCGGAGCCCGGCCTGCTGGAGGTCCTCGGCACGGTGGACGCCCTGGTGGTGACCGTGCTCGCGGCCGGCGGCACCCGCCCGGCCACCGCGTCGGCCGGCGGCGACGACGAGGCCTGGGACGTCGGCGCGCTCGCCGGGCTGGACGTGCCGATCCTGCAGGGCCTGTGCCTGACGAGCAGCCGGTCCGCCTGGGAGGACAGCGACGACGGCCTGTCCCCGCTCGACGCGGCGACCCAGGTCGCGATCCCCGAGTTCGACGGCCGGATCATCACGGTGCCCTTCTCCTTCAAGGAGATCGACGACGACGGGCTGACCGTCTACGTCGCCGACCCGGAGCGGGCCTCCCGGGTGGCCGGCATCGCGGTACGGCACGCCGCGCTCCGGCACATCCCGGCCGGTGAGCGGCGGATCGTGCTGATGCTGTCGGCCTATCCCACCAAGCACTCCCGGATCGGCAACGCCGTCGGCCTGGACACCCCGGCGAGCCTGGTGCGGCTGCTGGCGGTGATGCGCGAGCGGGGCTACGACATCGGCGCCGAGGGCGAGCTGCCGGGCGTGACCGAGCAGGACGGCGACGCGCTGATCCACGCGCTGATCGCGGCCGGCGGGCAGGACCCCGACTGGCTCACCGAGGAGCGGCTCGCCGGCAACCCGGTGCGCATCGCGGCGGGCCGGTACGCCGAGTGGTACGGCACGCTCCCGGCGGACCTGCGCGCCGGGATGGAGGAGCACTGGGGGCCCGCGCCGGGCGAGCTGTTCGTGGACAGCTCGCACGACCCGGACGGCGAGATCGTGCTGGCCGCGCTGCGCGCCGGGAACGTCGTGGTCATGGTGCAGCCGCCGCGCGGCTTCGGCGAGAACCCCATCGCGATCTACCATGACCCCGACCTGCCGCCCAGCCACCACTATCTGGCGGCCTACCGGTGGCTGGCCGACGGCTTCGGCGCGCACGCCGTGGTGCACGTGGGCAAGCACGGCAACCTGGAGTGGCTGCCCGGCAAGTCGGCCGGGCTGTCGGCCTCCTGCGGCCCCGACGCCGCGCTCGGCGACCTGCCGCTGATCTATCCCTTCCTGGTCAACGACCCCGGCGAGGGCACCCAGGCCAAGCGCCGCGCTCACGCCACCCTGGTCGACCACCTCGTCCCGCCGATGGCCCGCGCCGACACCTACGGTGACATGGCCCGGCTGGAGCAGCTTCTCGACGAGCACGCCTCCATCGCCGCGATGGACCCGGCGAAGCTCCCCGCGATCCGCGCCCAGATCTGGACCCTGATCCAGGCCGCCCGGCTCGACCACGACCTGGGCATCGAGGACCGCCCGCACGACGCCGAGTTCGACGACTTCCTGCTGCACGTCGACGGCTGGCTGTGCGAGGTCAAGGACGTCCAGATCCGCGACGGCCTCCACGTGCTGGGCGCCGCCCCGGAGGGCGGGACCCGCGTCGACCTGGTGCTCGCGATGCTCCGGGCCCGCCAGATGTGGGCGGGCGCGGAGGCCCTCCCCGGGCTCCGCGAGGCGCTGGGCCTGACCGAGGACGGCACGGCCGGCCGGATCGGCACGGACGGAGCCGAGACCCTTGCCCGGGCGCTGGTCGAGGCCATGGAGGAGCGGGACTGGGACCCGGCCGCCGCCGGTGAGGCGACCGCCGCCGTCCTGGGCGCGGCCCCTTCCTCGGCCCAGGCCGCCGCGGCCGACTCCGGGCTGGTGGAGCGGATCCTGCGGTTCGCGGCCGCCGAGGTCGTACCCCGGCTGGCGCGGACCACCGACGAGATCGACGCGATCCTGCACGCCCTCGACGGCGGCTACGTCCCGGCGGGGCCGAGCGGGTCGCCGCTGCGCGGGTTGATCAACGTGCTCCCCACCGGCCGGAACTTCTACTCGGTCGACCCCAAGGCGGTGCCGAGCAGGCTCGCCTGGGAGACCGGGCAGGCGATGGCCGACTCCCTCCTGGAGCGCTACCGGGCCGACACCGGCGACTGGCCGCGCTCGGTCGGGCTGTCGGTGTGGGGGACCAGCGCCATGCGCACCGCCGGGGACGACGTGGCCGAGGTGCTGGCCCTGCTCGGAGTGCGGCCCGTGTGGGACGAGGCGTCCCGGCGGGTCACCGGGCTGGAGGCGATCCCCGCGGCGGAGCTCGGCCGCCCGCGGGTGGACGTCACGGTCCGGATCAGCGGCTTCTTCCGGGACGCGTTCCCGCACGTGGTGGCCCTGCTGGACGACGCGGTACGGCTGGCCGCCGGGCTGGAGGAGCCCGCGGAGCTCAACTACGTCCGGGCGCACGTGCTGGCCGACCGGGAGGTCCACGGTGACGAGCGCAGGGCCACCATGCGGATCTTCGGGTCCCGGCCCGGAGCCTACGGCGCGGGGCTGCTGCCGCTCATCGACAGCCGCAACTGGCGCGACGACGCCGACCTCGCCGAGGTCTACGCGGTGTGGGGCGGCTTCGCCTACGGCCGGGGCGTCGACGGGGTGCCCGCCAGGCAGGACATGGAGGCGGCCTACCGGCGGATCGCGGTGGCGGCCAAGAACGTCGACACCCGCGAGCACGACATCGCCGACTCCGACGACTACTTCCAGTATCACGGCGGCATGATCGCCACCGTCCGCGCCCTGACCGGGAAGGCGCCGGCCGCCTACATCGGCGACAGCACCCGCCCGGACGCGGTCCGCACCCGGAGCCTGTCGGAGGAGACCTCCCGGATCTTCCGCGCCCGGGTCGTCAACCCCCGCTGGCTGGCCGCCATGCGCAGGCACGGCTACAAGGGAGCCTTCGAACTCGCCGCCACCGTCGACTACCTGTTCGGCTACGACGCCACCACCGGCGTGGTCGCCGACTGGATGTACGACAGACTGGCCGCGACCTACGTGCTGGACCAGGAGAACCAGGACTTCCTGGCCACGTCCAACCCGTGGGCGCTGCACGGCATCGCCGAGCGCCTGCTGGAGGCGGCGGAGCGGGGCATGTGGGAGCATCCCGACCCCGACGTCCTGCGCGGCCTTCAGGAGGTCTACCTCAAGTCCGAGGGAGATCTGGAGGACGGCGCCTGATCCCGCGGGGGCGGCTCTCCGGCCGCTCCCGCCCGCCGGTGATGCCCGCCGGTGACGTGTCAGGGCCGCCCGCGAGGAGTGGTCCGCGCGGCGGGAGGCCGGCGGCCGCGCCCTCCGTGGTCCTCAGATGGCGAGGACGGTCAGCGCGGCTTCCACGGCGGCGGCCTTGACCTCGTCGAACGGAAGGTCGGCGTGTTCCACCACGCAGTCCGACATGCCGCCGAGCGCCACGGTCGTGTGGATCCGCGCGGCGTTGGAGGGAGCGGGGCCGAGCAGGAGCGTGGTCAACCGCTTGCGCCACGCCCACATCCGGTCCATCAGGTCGAGCTCGACCAGCGTGGCGGGCGCGTGCAGGACCATCATGATCACTTCCCGGTGCCGCCAGACGAGGTCGAAGTAGTCTTCGAGCAGCCGCCGCCCGTCTCCGGGCTCGCGCTCGGCCACGAACCTCTCCAGGTCGTCGATGAGCGGCTGGATGATGCTTCTGACCAGGTCTTCCCTCGACTCGAAGTGGTAGTAGAGGGCCGGTTTGGTGATGCCGAGCCGGTCGGAGATCTGCTTCAGGCTGGTGTTCTGCACGCCCTGCTCCAGGAAGAGCTCGCGAGCCACCGCCTGGATGCGCGTCTTGGTGTCCGAAGGCCTCGTCATGGAACCAAGCGTAGCGCTTACCTATCGTTAAGTAAGCCCTTGCGCCCAGCTGTGATCCGTGCTTACCTATCGTTAAGTAAGTGGCTTACCTTCCGTTAAGTAAGAGAGTGGCGCATGCGCATCCTCATCTCCGGCGCCAGTGTCGCCGGTCCCGTCCTGGCCTACTGGCTCAACAGCTACGGCTCCGCCGTCACCGTGGTGGAGCGGGCCCCCACGCTGCGCAAGGCGGGCGGACACGCGGTCGACCTGTTCCGCCCGGCGATGGACATCATCGACAAGATGGGCCTGATCGAGCCGGTCCAGGCCAGGAAGACCGGCACCGAGTGGCTCTCGTTCCGTACGGAGAACGGCGACCGCCCGCACGGACTGGAAGTCGGCAAGCTGATGAGCGTCGTGTCCGACCGGCACGTCGAGATCATGCGGGACGACCTGGGGGAGATCCTCTACGAGGCCACCCGGCGCGACGTGGAATACCTCTTCGGCGACTCCATCGCCGCCATGGCCGAGACCGCCGACGGCGTCGACGTCACCTTCGAGCGAGGTCCCGCCCGCAGGTTCGACCTGGTGATCGGGGCCGACGGACTGCATTCCAACGTCCGGCGCCTGGTCTTCGGCGAGGAGTCGCGCTTCTCCACCTGGATCGGGGCCTACCTGGCGGTCATGTCGATCCCCAACTACCTGGGGCTGTGCGACCGCATGGACGGGATCACGGGTGTGAACAGGATGGTGGGCGTGTACGGCGGAGCGCACATGGACGACGCCCGTGCGGTCTTCATGTTCCGCCCCGCCGCCGAGCTCGACTATCACTACCGGGACGTCGACCGGCAGAAGGAGCTGCTGCGCCGGCAGTTCGCCGGGATGGGCTGGGAGGTGCCCCGCCTGCTGGGCGAGGAGCTGGAGCGCGCCTCGACGTTCTACTTCGACTCGGTCACCCAGCTGCGCATGGACACCTGGTCCCGGGGGCGGGTGAGCCTGGTCGGCGACGCCGGCTACTGCCCGGGCCCCGCGGTCGGCGGCAGCACCAGCCTGGCCGTCGTGGGCGCCTACGTCCTGGCCGGCGAGCTGGCCGAGGCCCGCGGCGACCACACGCGGGCGTTCCCGGCCTACGAGCGGGAGATCGGCGACTACGTACGGCGCAGCCGTACCTTCGCCGTCGGCGCCGCCAAGCGGCTCATCCCCGACACCCGCCTGGGCCTGTGGGGCCTGATCCAGGGAGTGCGGCTGGTCAACCACGTCCCCACGCCGATCGCCCGCGCCCTGGTCGGTCTCGGCGGCAGGGGCGTGCGGCTGCACGACGAGGTCGCGGTGAAGGACTATCCGCGGGGATCCGTCGTGAGGACGGACGCCACCGGGTGACCTCCGTCCTCGTGGCGGGTCGAGCGGCGCGGTCGCGGCACTCCGGCCGGCCGGAGGCGTGACAGGCTTGATAGGTAGGAAATTTCCTACCTATAGTGGAGGGGTGAACATCACACACGCCAAGATCGTCACGCTGCCCGTCTCCGATCAGGATCGGGCGGAGGACTTCTACGTCGATCCGGACGGCAACGGCTCCGTGCTCTCCGCACCGGCCCCTTCCGGCCTGTGAATCCCGTACCGGCCGTCGAGGCGCGCGGTGAGAGGGTTTTCGCGGCGCTGGCAAGCCCGGTGCGCCGCGAGGTTTTACGGCTGCTGCGCGAGGCCGGCCCACAGCCCGTCACGGAGCTCGCCGCTCACTTCGCCATGGCCCGCCCGAGCTTGTCGGAGCATCTTCGGGTGCTGCGGGAGGCCGGGCTGGTCAGCGAGACCAGGTCGGGCCGCCGGCGCCTGTACCGGCTCGAGGGCGCCGCGCTGTACGAGGTGCAGGAGTGGCTGAACCCGTTCGAGCGGTTCTGGCGCGAGAAGCTGCGCGACCTGCACGACCTGCTCGACACGATGGATGACGACGAGCCGTGACCGATGATGATCTGACCGTTGTCCGCGTCGACCAGTTCCTGGCGCATCCGCCGGCGAAGGTGTGGCGGGCGCTGACGGAGCCGGACCTGATCGCCCGGTGGCTGATGCCGGGCGACTTCCGCCTGCAGGTCGGCCACCGCTACACCATGCAGGCCCGAGCCGTGCCGGCCACAGGTTTCTCCGGTACCGTCCAGGCCGAAGTGCTCGCCTTCGAGCCCGGAAGCATGCTGCGCATCGGCTGGCGCGACGCCGATCGCTCCGGTCCCGGCGGCGCGGACTGGACCATCACCTGGACCCTGCGGCCCGAAGGTCGTGGAACCCGCCTGTTCCTCGTCCACGAGGGCTTCGACCCCGATGACCCGATCCAGCAACGTGCCCGCACCGTGATGGGCGGCGGCTGGCGTTCCATGGTCGTGCGCCGCCTGGCCGAGGTGCTGCGCCACCTTTCGCCGAGCTGATCCGACTTCACCTCACCGAGCTGATCCGACTTCACCCGACCCGCCCGCCCCGCGACGACAGGTGCTCCTTCATGTCCGAAATCGCCGACCGCTACGCCCGCCTCGCCGCGGACTTCCTGGCCCGCGTCCGAGCCGTCCCCGAGGACCGGTGGAACGCCAGGAGCCCGTGCCGGGACTGGACGGCCCGTGACGTCGTCGCGCACGTCGTCAACGGGCACCGCGGCATCCTCGCCGCCGTGCACGGCATCCTCGCCGCCGTGCACGGCGTCCCGCCCGCCCCCGCGCACGGCGTCGGCGTCTCGCCCATGGCCGACGCCCCCGCCGTGCGGCCGGGCGCCGACCTGGCCGCCGCCTTCATCGCCTGCCGCGACGACATGCTCGCGACGCTCCGTGATCCCGCCCTGGCCACCCGGCGTCTGCCCGGAGGTCCGCTCGGACCGGTCCCGGTGGAGCAGGCCGCTGACGTGATCGGCTCCTTGGAGCTGCTGGGGCACACCTGGGACCTGGCCCGTGCCACCGGAGGCGACGAGACACTCGACCCGGACGCCGTCACCCGCACCCACCAGGCGCTCATCCCCCACCACGCGGCGCTCCTGGCGACCGGCGCGTTCGAGGCGAGCGTCCCGGCGCCCTGCGGCGCCGACGCCCAGACCGCGTTCCTCCGCTTCATCGGACGCCGCCCCTGACCCCACCGGCGCCGTCCCCGCTCCTGGGCGGTCAGCCATGACCTCTGAGGGGCGCCCTGCGTTGAAAGCGAACCGCGCCGCCGGCGGCCGGGACGGCCCGCCGCGGCGCCCCGGACGGGCCGGCCCCGGCGGCCGGTCCGTCCGGCCTGACCGGCCCGCGCGGCCCGGTCAGGAGCGGCGGCCGAACCAGCGGCGGGCCTTGCCGGGCTTGGCGGCCGCCCCGGCCCCGGCTCCGGCCGCGGCCCTGGCGTAGCCGGCCTGCGGCTGGACGGTCGGGGCGCAGTCGTCCAGGGCGACCGGGTCGCCCATGGTGACCACGATCTTGCGGGGCCCCTTGAAGGACTCGCGGGCGTGCGCGGCGAGGATGTTGTCGACGATCAGGAGATCGCCCGGCCGCCACGTCTCCCTGACCGTCGCCTGGCGGTAGGCCGCGTCGATGGTCTCCACATCCTCCCTGGAGATCGGCTCGCCGTCGCCGTAGGCGGTGTTGAAGGGCAGGTTGCCGTGTCCCAGATCCTCCAGGAACACCTCGCGGACCTCCGGGTCGAGCGCCCACTCGTTCCAGAAGACCGTGTGGTTGAACCAGACCTCCTCGCCGGTCCCGGGGTGGCGGATGGTCGCCGAACGGCGCTGCACGGTGCGCAGCCGGTCCTCGCCCATCCACTCGTGGGCGATGTGGTTGGCCGCGCAGTAGGCGGCGACCTCGTCCCGGTCCTCGGTGCCGAAGGCGGTGCGCCAGCCCAGGCTGATGTGGTCGCCGTAGTTGCGCACCAGGGACCAGCCGTGCGCGCGGAACCGGTCGGCGAGCGGCTGCGGGATGCCCTTGAGCACCTTGCGCACGTCGGTCACCGGGGTCGCGCCCCCCTCGTCGGGGGCGACCAGGCAGCCGAACATCAGCAGCCCGGGGAAGTTGAGCGCGTAGCTGTTCTCGTTGTGCGGGCGGATCGCCTGGGACGGCGGCAGGTCGGTGGAGGAGTAGACGTCCTTGCCGAAGTGGCTGCGCGGGGTGGCCTTCTCGACGTATCCGGCGAGCTTGGAGACCAGGGCGTCGCGCACCTCGGCGAAGTCCTCCACGCTCTTGACCGGCAGTCCCCGCAGGTAGAGGGCGCCGTGCTCGTCCAGTCCCGCGCGGATGGCCGCACGGCTGCCGCGCAGCCATTCGCAGGTCTCGCCCAGGTCCGAGCCGTGGGCGTCGGCCGCGGCGGGGCGGCCGTCCCTGACCTCCCAGGCGATGGTGGTGGTGTTCACGATGCGTGGGTCCTTTCCAGCTCTTCGATGCCGATGAGGTCGTCGGGCTTGGCGTCGGGCACCTCGTCGTCGAAGCGCGCGAGGGCCGCGATCCGGGTGCCGGCGAGCACCAGCAGGGTGATGCCGAGGCCGCACAGCAGGTAGAGCAGCCCGATCCCGCGCCCGGGCCCGGTGCCGATGAGCGCGCCGACGGTACTCGCGAGCGGGCCGTCGGCGGCCATCAGCGGGTCGAGGAGCGGGCCGGCGAACGGGGCGATGACGCCGAAGCCGATGGGCACGGTGGCCGCGGCGATCATGGTGTTGACCGCGATGATGCGGCCCTGGAAGCGGTGCGGCACCTTCACCTGGATGATCGTCATGATCGTGCCGTTGATCAGCGCCAGCGCGAAGGACATGCCGAAGGCGCCGGCGCCGATCAGCCAGAGGCTGGGCCGCAGCCCGGTCAGCGCGCCGGCGACCGCCAGCAGCATCGTCGCGGCGACCGCGCCGCGCAGCCGGCGGTGGGTCGGGCCGCCCCACAGGCTCATGACGACGCCGCCGGTGACCGCGCCCGCGCCGGCCGCGACCGCCATCGCGCCGGCCGCCTGGAGCGTGGCGAAGGACAGCACGAGCGGCGAGACCATGACGAACATGGGCGCGAGGAAGAGGTTCACACCGGCGAAGAAGAACAGCATGGCGCGGAAGCCCCGGTGCCCCAGCGAGAACCGGAAACCGCCCGCGATCTCGGCGGAGATCGGCTCGCGGCGGCGCAGCCCCAGCGTGGTGGGGAACTTCACGAGCAGGACCACGGCGACGGCGAAGGCGTAGGCCGCCACCTGGATGGTCAGGATGCCCTCCAGCCCGATCGCGGCCAGCAGCCCGACCGCGATGAGCGGGACCAGGAACTGGGCGGTGCCGATCGCCAGCTGCACGATGCCGTTGGCGTGCCCGAGATAGCGCTTGGGCACCAGCTGCGGGATCGACGCCTGGTAGGCGAGCCGCTGGAAGGTCACCGAGACCGAGACGAGGGCTATCAGCGCGTACAGCGGGGCGACCGTGAGCCGGCCGGTCAGCAGCAGGGCGAGCATCACCGCCTGCGAGAGGCCCGACACCAGGTCACCGGCGATCATCACCCGCCGCCGGTCGTAGCGGTCGACCACCGCGCCCGCCAGCGGGGCCACGACGATCCCCGGCACCAGGGCGAGCAGCGCGATGAGCCCGAAGTGGGCCAGCGACCCGGTGACCGTGTAGATCCAGATCGGCACCGCGAACTCGGTGAGGGCCGATCCGGTGA
>NZ_JBSFPS010000248.1:0-14900 GCF_053588315.1 Streptosporangium sp. NPDC003464
GAAGGGCCCGGTCTGCCCATACGCCCAGACGTCGCTGGAGCGGGGCACCTTCTACCTGGGCGTCCATCCCGGAACGCCGGACGGCGCCGAGGCGGCCGAGGTGCTCGACGGCTACCGGGACTGGTTCCTCCGGCTGGTCTCGCCGCCCGGGGTGTCCCCGCAGTACCGGACCATCCTGGTGCTCTTCCCCGACCTGTCCGAGGCCGGGGCGGCCGAGGTGATCGACGCCGCCCAGGAGGCGCTCAAGTCGCGTTACGTCTCCGAGGGACTGATGATCGGGGAGTTCTACCCCGGCCCGCCGCCCAAGGCCGGGCTCTGGAACCCCGGGTTCCGGCCGCTGGGCAGCCCGGTCCCGCTGCTGGCGGTCCGGCACATGGTCGCCACCGACTTCCCGTTCCTGCGCGAGGACCCCGCACACCTGGCCGCCTACCTGGAGCGGTTCGGCCACCGCCCGCCCGCCGCGCTCAGGGAGGAGATCCAGGCGGCTGCCCGCCACCACGGCCTGCTGGCCGCGACCTGACCGTCCGACGTCCCGAGGTCCGCGAGCATCGCGTTCAGCCCGCGGACCGAGGGTCGGTCACAGAGGAGCCGGTGGCGCAGCGGGACCCCGAGCGGGTCACGCAACAGTACGGCCCGCGCCCAGGGGGGTCCTCCCGGGTGCGGGCCGTACCGGCATGTGACCGGCGGATCAGACGCCGAGCAGCTCGGCGGCCGCCTGGGCGTTGGCGCGGGCGGCGCCGTACGTGGCGAGGTAGGTGACGCCCTCGGGCCGCCAGATCGGCAGGCCCATCTCGACCACCGTGGCGTCGGGGCGGGCGCTCAGCAGCGCGGAGACCACCGACTTGCTGGACTCGTAGCGGTGGGCGTCCTTGACCACGACGATCAGGGAACGGCCGATGGCACGCTCCAGGATGCCCGGGACGTCCGCGGCCTCGGGCTTGACCCGGAAGATCTCCGCCTGCGGCAGCAGGGGCGCGAAACCCCACGGAACGTCGCCGACGGCGATGGTCGGCGGGGTGTCCACCTCCACCACCAGCGGGTCGACCAGCGGGGACGCCGAGCCGGTGAGGCTGATCGCGCGGCGGGCGGCGGCCAGGCCGATCAGGTTCTCCTCTGCCTGACCCGCGCGGGGCATGCCGAACCAGGCGCGCAGGCGCTCCACCCGCTCGGCCGCCGCCTCCAGCCGGGCCCGCGGCAGCCGGCCGTCCCCGACCGCGGCGACGATCTCGGCGATGATCCGGTGGACGTCCTCCTCGGTCGGCAGCGGGCCGAGGCAGAGCAGGTCGGCCCCGGCGGCCAGCGAGAGCACCGAGCCGCCGGCCAGGCCGTAGGCGTCGGTGACGGCCTTCATGTCGAGGGCGTCGGAGACGATCACGCCGTCGTAGCCCAGCTCGCCGCGGAGCAGACCGGTCAGGGCGGCGGTCGACAGCGTGGCCGGGGCGGTGCCGGTCAGGGCCGGGACGCGGACGTGCGCGGTCATGATGGACCTGGTCCCGGCGTCGATCGCGGCGCGGAAGGGCACGAGCTCGCGCTCCCGCAGCAGTTCGAGGGAGGCGTCGACGAGCGGGACCTCCAGGTGGGAGTCCTGGCGGGTGGCGCCGTGGCCGGGGAAGTGCTTGACGCAGGCGGCCACGCCGGCCGCCTGGAGGCCGTGGACCGCGGCGACGGTGTGCCGGGCGACCAGCGCGGTGTCCGGCCCGAACGAGCGGGTGCCGATCACCGGGTTGTCGTCGGCGGTGTTCACGTCGGCGGACGGCGCCATGTCGAGGTTGACGCCGCACCGGGCCAGGTCGTCGCCGATGGAGCGGTAGACGCGCCGGGTCAGCTCGACGTCGTCGACGGCGCCGAGGGCGGCGTTGCCGGGGTAGGGGCTGCCCACGTGGTAGTCGAGGCGGGTGACGTCGCCGCCCTCCTCGTCCAGTGAGATGACCGGGTCGCCGGCCTCGCGCAGGCGGGCGGTCAGTCCGGACAGCTGGGCGGGGTCCGCGACGTTGAAACCGAAGAGAGTGACGCCGCCGAGACCGTTCTGCAGGTCCCGGAGCACCCATTCAGGGGCGGTGGTGCCCTGGAAGGCGACGAGCAACGTGCCGGCCGCGAGACGACGCAGCCCCTGATCGCTGGAGTCCGCGATGAGCTCAGACATGGCGCTACCTGATTCCTTACCTGAGGTTAGGGGGTGTCGAATATGAGACAGGGCTGGTACGGCTCGCGCCTTGTGGGTGCGGAGCCGTACCAGCCCCAGGAGGGGTTAGCCCTTGACGGCGCCCGAGACGAGGCCGGTGACCATCCGTCGCTGCACCAGGAGGAAGAAGACGACGACGGGGATCGTCATCATCGTGGAGCCGGCCATGATGGCGCCCCAGTCGGTGCCCCGCTGCCCGAAGAAGAACTGCAGCGCGACGGGCATCGTGTAGCCCGAGGAGTCCGACATCAGGATGAGCGCGAAGATCAGCTCGTTCCAGGCGGTGATGAACGAGAAGATGCTCGTCGCCACCAGGCCGGGGGCCACCAGCGGGAACAGGACCTTCCAGAAGGTCGTGAACCGGCTGGCGCCGTCGATCCAGGCGGCCTCCTCCAGGGATTTGGGCACCGCGGCGACGAACGTGCGCAGCATCCAGATGCCGAAGGGGAGGGTCAGGCCGACGTTGATGACGATCAGGCCCAGCAGCTGGTCGTAGAGGCCGAGCCGCTTGACGTTGAGGAAGAGCGGGATGAGCAGGGCCTCGGCCGGGATCATCTGGACGATGAGCAGCAGGACCAGGAAGCCGGCGCGGCCCCTGAACCTGAAGCGGGCGATGGCGGTGGCCGCCAGCAGCGCGAAGACGGCGCCGATGAGCACGGTGCCCAGGGCCACGATCGCGCTGTTGCGCATGTAGAGCCAGATGGAGTTGCCGGCCACGCCCTCGCTGAGGACCCGGTCCAGGTGTTCGAGGGTGAACTCCGTGGGGAACGGGATGAAGTCCGTCGTGAAGATCTGGTCGTTGGTCTTGAAGGAGGTCGAGACCATCCAGTAGACGGGGAAGACCGCGAATATGAAGACCAGGACGCCGGCGGCGTTGAGCGCGGCCTTCGTGAGGCGCTTGCGTGCGATCGGAGTCATCACATCTCCTCCGTCTTCACGATCTGCCGGACGTAGACGGCGGTGACGACCAGCAGCAGCAGGGTGAGGATCACCGCGATCGCCGCACCGGTGCCCATCTTCGGCGGGCTGCGGAAGGCCTCGGCGAAGGAGAACATGGACAGGTTGAACGCCTCACGGTTGGTCGGACCGTTCATCAGCACGTAGAGCTGGCTGAAGACCTTGAAGTTCCAGATGATGGACAGGATCGTCAGCACCGAGAACACCGGCTTGAGCAGCGGCAGGGTGATCTTCCTGAAGGTCCGCCAGGGGCCGGAGCCGTCGACCCTCGCCGCCTCGTAGAGCTCGGTGGGGATGCCCTTGAGGCCGGCCAGCACCGACACCGCGATGAACGGGAACGAGGCCCAGACCACGCAGACGATCAGCACGAGATAGATGGTGACCGCGTCGTTGAGCCAGGGCTCGCCGGTCCAGTCGGACCGCCCGAACAGCAGGCTGGACAGCCAGTCCGGGAGCAGGTTGAGCACCCAGTTGATCATTCCGGCGTCGGCGTCGAAGAGCCAGCGCCAGATGACGCCCTGGGCGACCGGCGGTACCGCCCAGGCGGACATGATGCCGACGACCACGAACGTGGACATCTTCTTGCCGAGCTTGTTGAGCAGCGCGCCCACCGCGGTCCCGAGGACCAGCGTCAGGGTCACCGTGATGGCGGCGAACACGACGGTGTTGCGGAGCGAGGACCAGAAGATCTCGTTGTCCAGCACCTTGGTGTAGTTGTCCCAGCCCACCCAGTCGGCCGGCTTCTTGCCGTTGATCTGGGGGATGCCCACCTTCTGGAACGAGATGACGATCATCTGGAACAGCGGGTAGAGCAGCAGTCCGGCGATCACCACGAGGCCGGGCACGAGCAGGGCGTACGGGATGACCCACGGAGGGAGCCCGCTGGCCTTGGCTGGGCGTTGCGGGCTGTGACGGCGCCGCCCCGGGGCGGGGGGGTTGCCCCCGCCCCGGGCGATCGTAGACGTGTTCGTCATGTGACTACTGGTTCAGGATCTCTTCGATTTCCCCGTTGGCCTTGCTGAGCGCCTCGTCAGCGGTGGCCTTGCCCTCGATGACGGAGCGCGCGGCGTTCTGCAGCACGGCCTTGGTCTCGTTGGCCTCGGTCCAGTTGGAGTCGGCCGGGAAGGCCTTGGCCTTGGCGAAGGCCGCCGCGAACGGGGCCAGCGCCGGGTCCGAGCTCAGCTTCGCCAGCGCCTCGGGGTAGATCGGCAGCAGGCCGCCCTCGGTGGCGTAACGGCCCGCCCACTCCTTGTTGGTGGCCATCTTCAGGTACTCGGCCGCGAGTTCCTTGTTCTTGGCGCTGTCCCAGATGGCGATGTCGTTGCCGCCGAAGAAGGACGGGGCCTCGCCGCCGGACTTGGCCGGCAGCGGGAAGAAGGCCAGCTTGTCGGCCTTCAGCTTGCCCTTGCTGTCCACCTCGATGCCGGGCAGGTCCCAGCCGGCGGTCAGGTACATGCCGACCTTGTTGTTGGCGAAGCGCTTGCGGATGTCCACCGTGTTCTGGGTGAGACGCGACTTACCGGACAGGCCGTCGGTGACCAGGCCCGTGTAGGTGGCGAAGCCGGCCTTGAACTTGGGGTCGGTCACCTTGCCGACCCACTTGTCGCCCTCCTTGAGGGCGTACTCGCCGCCCTCGGACCAGGCGAACGCGCCGAGCAGGTGGTTGGCGTCGGAGCCGCCGTTGAAGGCGAAGCCGTCGACGTCCTTGCCCTTCTCCGCCTGGATCTTCTTGGCCGCGGCGACCAGCTCGTCCCAGGTCTTGGGGACCTCGATGTCGAGCTCCTTGAACCAGTCCTTGCGGTAGAGCACCGCGCGGGAGCCGGCGCCCCAGGGCAGGGCGTAGACCTCGTTGTCGATGGTCTCCAGGCCGAGCAGGTTCTTCGGGATCTCGGCCTGGTCGCCGGCCTCGACCAGCGGGGTGACCGGGGCGAGGGCCTCCTGGCTCTGCCAGAGCGGCACCTGGTCGTTGCCGATCTCGGTGACGTCCGGGCCGGCGCCGCCCGCGGCGGCGGCGGTGAACTTGTCGTTCACCTGGGGCCACGGGATCCACTCAAGCTTGATCTTGGCGCCGGACTCCTTCTCGAAGGCCGCGTTCAGGTCGTCCATGTATTTCTGGGCGGCCGGGTTGCTGTCACCGAGACGCCACACGGTCAGGGTCTGGCCGGCGTACTTCGGACCGGAGGCCGCGGTGGAGGCGCCGGCCTGCGGGTCGGCGCTCTTGGCGGGCTCGCTGGCGGAGCCACATGCGGCGAGGCCCAGGGCCAGGGCGGCGGTGGTAGCAGTCGTAACCGCGATCTTCGTGATTTTCACTTCGGGGTTCTCCCTTCCCGGCTTCGCGTCGGGGTCGCGCTTCGGGTGCCGGCGCGGTCCCCATGCCCCGCCACACCTGGTCGAAGGCGCCTCCTCACGGTCGGCGCTCTGACATCCCGCAGCCTGCTGTCACTCTTGCCTGCGGGCTGACTAGGGCTAAACTAACAAGAAACTTTCTTAAAAGAAACGATCGTTAGCGGATCGTGACGGGGGGAGCAGACTTGTCCAGACGCCCGGGGACGCCCCGGCTGCTGCGCCAGCTCAATGACCGCGCGGCGCTGGAGCTCCTGCTGTCCAGCGGCCCACTCACCCGAGCTGAGCTGGGAGAACACACAGGTCTCTCCAAGGTGACGGCGGGTCAGTTGCTGGCCAGGCTGGAGGACCGCGACCTCGTCGCGGTGGTCGGCGAGCAGGCCGGCGGGCGCGGGCCCAACGCCGCGCTGTACGGCGTCGTGCCCTCGTGCGCCTACGTCGTGGGACTCGATGTGCTGCCGGACCGGATCAGCGCCGGGGTGGCCGACATCACCGGCGAGACCGTCGCCGAGATCTCGGTGGACCCCAACGGCCACGACGACCCGGTCCGGCTCGTGCACAGCGCCGTGGAGAAGGCGTGCGCGTCGGCGGGCATCCCGATGACCGGCCTGCGCGCCTTCGTGATCGGCACCCGGGGCGTCGTCGACCCCCGGACCGGCGACGTCCGCTTCTCCTTCGACCTGCCCTCCTGGCACGAGGGCGTGCTCGCCGGGCTCCGCCACGACCTCAACGTCCCCGTGACGATCGAGAACGACGTGAACCTGGCCGCGCTGGCCGAGCGCTGCCACGGCGCGGCCCAGGGCATGGACGACTTCGTGCTCGTGTGGGCGGGCGTCGGCCAGGGACTGGGAGTCATGCTCGGCGGGCGCCTGCACCGCGGCTTCACCGGCGGCGCGGGGGAGATCGGCTGGCTCCCGGTCCCCGGGGAGCCGCTCCCCACCGACGTGGGCGAACCCCAGTCCGGCTCGTTCCAGCGTCTGGTCGGCGGCGACGCCGTGGCCGGCCTGGCGGGCGCGCACGGCGTCGCCGGCGACTCGCCCGGCGACCACGTCCGTACGGCCGTCGCCGGCGGATCGGACGGTTTCCTCGACGAGCTGGCCGGGCGGCTGGCGGTCGGCGTGGCGGCGGTGGCCGTGGTCCTGGACCCCGCGCTGATCGTGCTCGGCGGCGACGTCGGCCGGGCCGGCGGGAGCGCGCTCGCGGCCAGGGTCGAGGAGGCCGTGGCCAGGGTCTGCCCCAGCCAGCCGAGGGTCGTGACGACGCGGGTCCAGGGCAACCCGGTGCTGCGCGGCGCCCTGGTCTCGGCCCTGGAGCAGGCCCGCGAACAGGTATTCTCGCAAACGGTGTGAGAATTACCGCTATGCGAGACATCGTGCTGATCTCCGACCCCCGGGTCGCCGCGATCCCCGTCGAAGAGTCCGGGGAGCGGCTGGCCGACGTGCGCGGACGGCTGCGGGTGGACAGGCGGCTGGCCGACTCCGAGGGGGCCTTCGCCCACCTGCGGCAGGGGCTGCTGACCCGGCTGGAGGGCGCGCAGGCGCAGCTCCCGCCGGGCTACCGGCTGCTGGTCGTGGAGGGCTACCGGCCGCTGGCGATGCAGCAGCGGATCTTCGAGGAATACTCGGCGGAGCTGCGGGTGGTGTTCCCGGAGATGTCGCCCGAGGAGATCTGCGTGGCGGCGAGCCGTTACGTCTCGCCGGTCGAGGTCGCCCCGCACACCGCGGGGGCGGCGGTGGACCTGACCCTGTGCACCGACGACGGGGACGAGCTCGACATGGGCACCCCGCTCAACGCCACCCCCGAGCAGAGCGGGGGCGCATGCTACACCGACGCCCCCGGCCTGTCGTCCGAGGCCCGCCACCACCGCCGGCTCCTCGGCACCGCCCTGACGGCCGCCGGCCTGGTCAACTACCCCACCGAGTGGTGGCACTGGTCCTACGGCGACCGCTACTGGGCCATGACCACCGGGGCCGCCTCCGCCGTGTACGGCCCCACCTCCTTCTGAGCCTCCGGGCTTCCGGGCCGCGCCCTCCCTCCGGCCCCGGGCGCGGGCGCGGGCGCCGGCCCCGCCTTCCCGGACCTTGAGCCGCGCCTTCCGCTACAGGTCGGGGACCGGGACGCGCCAGCGGAGGGGGTGACCGGGGGCGGTGCCGATCAGCCGGCCGGCGTGGGCGGTGAGGACGGTGCAGCCGCCCGCCCCGCACAGGTCGCTCCACTCGGCGGGCGCCGCCACCGGCAGGCGCGTGCGGACGCGGCCCGCCACGTCGGCGATGTAGAGGCGGCCGTTCATGGAGGTGAGCGCGGTGGCGTCGGTGCCGCCGCCGACCAGGATCCACTCGGAGGTCTCCGGAGGCAGCCGCCACAGGCCGCCGTCGGCGGTGGCGGCCCACAGGTCGCCGTCCACCAGGGCCAGCCCGACCCCGCCGGAAGGCGCCTGGCCGAGCACGGTCCAGGGGGAGGCGAGATCGGAGTCGCGGTAGACGAGCCGGCCGTCGCCGGTCAGGCCGTACAGGCCGATGGGCCTGGTGGTGGACGCCTCACGCGGGGTGGCCATGGCCACGACGCCGCCGCCGGAGCCCACCCGGCGCCAGCGCAGGTTCTGGCCGGAGACCTCCCTGCGGTACAGCGAGCCGTCCTCGCCCACGCCGTAGAGCTGGGAGTCGCACGCGGTCAGCGCCCGCAGGGAGCACTCGGGGCCGATGACCTCCCACCCGGCGGACGGGCGTGACAGCCGGTCCAGCACGTTACGGGTGATCCGGTCCACGGCGGGGTCGTGCAGGGTGTTGCCCCAGTTCACGGTGGAGGCGGTGAACACCGTCCCGGCGCCGAGGCCGAAGACGCCCATGGTGGCCATGCCGCCCTGGCCGTAGCGGTGCCAGTGGCGCAGGTCGGCGGTGGCGAGGACGACGAAGGACGGCGGGGTGCCGTCGCGGCCGGTGGCCACCGGGACGCCGTCCACCTCGGTGAAGTCGCAGGCGTCGGTCTCGTAGCCGATGGCGCCCCGGCCGAACCTGTCGCCCTCGCCCAGCCCGGTCCCGTCGAAGACCCAGTGCTCGGGGAACCGGGTGGTGTAGGACTCCTCGTGCATCAGCTTCATGTACGGTCCCCAGGTACCGGCGCCGCGCCGGAAACTGACCCCCGTCAGCGTGTTCTCCGGCCGGTTCACCGGCGCGCTGGACCACTCGACCGTGGTGAGCCCGGGCTCCACGGCGGCCATCGGGTCGGTGACCGCGTCGCGGTAGCAGACCATGGTCCGCCCGCCGTCCTCCAGCCGGAACTGCCACCAGCAGGTGTTGCCGGAGAACACCGCCAGGTTGCCGCCCCGGCGGACGAACTCCTCGACGCTGTCGCGCATCCCCGCCGTCCAGTACTCGTCGTGGCCGTTGACCACCAGCAGCCGGTAGCCCGACAGGAGCGCCGAGCCGTCGTGCAGGTCCAGCCCCGAGCAGTAGTCCACCTCGTATCCGGCCGGGCCGAGCCAGCGCAGCATCCCCTCCTCCCAGCGCTCGGGCGGCGGGCCGCCGCCGGGCCGGTCGAAGGAGACCCGCGAGGCCCGGCCGGCCTGCTCGGTCCAGTAGATGGACTCGCCGGGGATGCCCGCCCGGTTGTACGCCTGCCAGGTCGGGAACGGGATCGACAGCAGGATCGGCGAGCGCGGGCGGGCGGCCCGCACCGCGAAGTAGACCTCGGAGACGTCGTCGTCGGCGGTGAACACCGCCCGGTAGAGCGAGCTCGGCAGGTCCGCGGGGACGTCGAGCGTCCACAGCGGCCCGCTGAACTCCGCGTCGGACACGGCCGTGTCCGCGCAGACGTCCTCCACCAGGACCGAGCCGCGCAGCGGGGCCCGGGAGGCGCGGGCGAGGTGGAAGCCGAGCGTGCCGCCCTGGACGCAGGAGGTGGCCTCGGCGTAGGCGTAGACCGTCATCCCACCGGCTCCAGCACCTCGCGGAACGCCGCCTCCACCAGCAGCGACTCCATGTCGCGCAGGTAGCGTTCCATGGCCGGCCGGGGCAGGTAGCGGGTGTCGGCGGTCAGCGAGACGCCCAGCCCGCCGGGCTCGCCGGTCACGTGCAGGCAGAACCGGCAGTTGAGCCGCTCCTGGCTGAGCGGCCAGGTCAGGGCCGTCTCGTCCATCGCCTGCCGTACCGTCCGCTCGTCGTGGGAGGCGTCCACCCGGTCGATGAAGCGCATGTCGTTGAAGCAGCAGTAGGGGTGGATCCCGGTGCCCCGTTCCCGGCTGATCCGGGCGGTCAGCCGGTCCCGGTCGCCCGGGTCGTGGTAGGCGGAGCGGTAGGCGCGCAGCGCGGCCGGCTTGGCCGCCCGCAGCAGGTCGGCGAAGGCGGCGCCGCCGCGCAGGTCCAGCACGAACAGGCCCTCCTGGGAGAGGGTGGTGACCGCGTTCGCGGTGTCGCCGCGGAAGCGGTTGCCCACGATCGGCAGCATCGCGCACACGTCGTGCCCGGTCACGGCCCCGACCAGCACGGACGCGCCGGCCAGCAGCACGGTCGAGGTGCTCACGCCGTGTACGGCGGCGATCCGCTGGACGGCCAGGTCCATCGCCCGGGAGACGATCCGCGCCCGCCGGATGGGCGGGCTCTCCGGCACGGCCACGGGCCGGTCGAACATGGTCGGCGGGATCCGCCGGTAGCCGTCCTCCCAGTGCTCGGCGGCGGTCCGGGCGACCTTCAGCCCCCGCTCCGACCGCTGCCAGCGGGCCAGCTCCAGCGGCGAGGGCGGCGGCGGCCCGGGTACGGCCCCGCGGAGCAGCAGCAGCCGCAGGTCCGTGATCGCCGCCTCGGCGCCGAGGCCGTCGGCCGCCAGGTGGCAGAAGACGAGCACGATGTGGGTGACGGCCCCGTCGGCGACCACGAGGCCGACCCGGAGCGGCCACTCGTCCCCGTAGTCGAAGGCCCTGGCCGCCAGCGCCTCCAGCAGCCGGTCCGGATCACCGGCCGACACGGTGGCCGGGATGGCGCCGGAGGTCCCCAGCACCTGGGACGGCCCCGCCCCCAGCCTGGTCCGCAGCGACTCGTGCCGCTCCACCAGCGCGCCCAGGGCCGCGGCCGCCCGCTCGACGGTGAGCGGCCGGGCCCGCCTGGGCACGGCGAGCACGCGGCCGAAGTTGAAGTAGTGGTCGTCCGGCGCCGTCTTCTGGATCGTGTCCCAGATGGCCCGCTGCCCCCAGGTCAGCGGCGCCGTGTCCGATCGGCTCCCCGAGAACCGGATGTCCATGTGCCTCTCCCGTTCGAGACGTGCCGAGCACGTCCGCGAGGTGTTCAGGAGCCGGTGCGTCCGGCCCCGGCGATGTAGCGCTCCAGCGCGTCCAGGTCGTCCAGCAGGTCGAACCCGTCGCCCGACAGGTCGATCTCGACCCCGAACTCGGTCTCCACCGCGTCGATCAACCGCATCTGCGCCAGGGACGTGACCCCCAGCGCCGACAGCGGGACCGTCGCGGCGAGCGCCTCCTTGGCCGTCACCGCGCCGTCCGACGCCGTGGCCACCATCGCGGCCAGCCGTTCCCTAACCACCATTGCGGGCTCCTGTCGTGTGCCGCGGGCCGTCGTCATCGGAGATCCAGATCCACTCGTCACACACCGCCGGCCTCCCTGGCGCTGCGCGGGCGCATGTCAGTCCAGACCTGGTCGATGTGGGCCAGGCACTCGTCCCGGCTCCCGGCGGCGCCCTCCTCCCGCCAGCCGTCCGGCAGCTCCCGGCCGGTGGGCCAGATCGAATACTGCTCCTCGTGGTTGACCACGACGCGGTGACTCATCCCAGCTCCCCTTCTCCTTGAGGTGTTTGCACGAGACGGGCGGCCTCCTCCTCCGACAGCCCGTCGAGCTCGGCGATCAGCAGCTCCTCCACCGCCGCCGCGAGACCGGCCACGGTGCTCCGCGCGAACAGGGTCCGGATCGGCACGTCCACCTCGACGAGGGCGCGCAGCCTGGCGATGACGCGGGTGGCCAGCAGCGAGTGGCCGCCCAGGGCGAAGAAGTCGTCGAAGGCGCCGATCTCCCCGATCCCCAGCACCTCGCCGAAGACGTCGGCCACCAGCAGCTCGGCGTCGCCGCGCGGGGCGGTCGCCGCCCCCGTCCTGACCTCGGGCGCGGGCAGCGCGGCCCGGTCGATCTTGCCGCTGCGGGTCAGCGGGAGGGCGTCGAGGCCGACCCAGAGCGCCGGGACCATGTAGGCGGGCAGCGCGCCGGCCAGGTGCCTGCCCAGCTCCTCGCCCGTGGCGGTGCCCACGACGTAGCCGACCAGGGTCTCCTGGTGTACGGCCACCGCCGCCTGGCCGACGCCGGGATGCGCCAGGATCCTGGCCTCGACCTCGCCCAGCTCGACCCGGAAGCCCCTGACCTTGACCTGGTCGTCGTCGCGGCCGAGGAACTCCAGCCGCCCGTCGCTCCGCCAGCGGGCCCGGTCGCCGGTCCGGTAGATCCGTGAACCGCCGGGGCCGGGGACGAAGCGCTGCGCGGTCAGCGCGGGCCTGCCGAGGTAGCCCCGGGCGACCCCGGCCCCGGTCACGCACAGCTCGCCCGGCGCGCCCGGCGGCACGGGCTCGCCGTGGCCGTCCAGGACCATGACCCGGGTGCCGCCGATCGGGGTGCCGATCGGCGGCCTGCCGGGGGAGCCGTCCAGCTCGGCGGCCGTGGCGATGATCGTGGCCTCGGTCGGGCCGTAGGTGTTGACCAGCCGCACCCGGTCGCCGAAGCGCTCCCGCCAGCGGGCCACCGCCGCCTCGTGGACCTGCTCGCCGCCCAGGATCACCAGGCGCAGCGTCGGGGGCCAGGCGATCTCGTCGATCTGGTCGACCAGCGCGTGCCAGTAGGCCGTCGGCAGGTCCAGGACGGTGACCTGGTCCAGGTGGTCGGGCAGGGTGACGCCGCCGTCGGGCAGCAGCTCCAGCCGGGCCCCGGCGGCCAGGGTGGGGTAGATCTCCTCGGCGTGGGTGTCGAAGCTCAGCGAGGCGAACTGCACCACCCGGTCGCCGGGGCCCAGGCCGTACGCCTCACGCATCCACGCCACCCGCGCCGCGAGCCCCTCGTGTTCGACCACGACGCCCTTGGGCGTGCCGGTGGAGCCCGAGGTGTAGATCACGTAGGCGGCGGCGTCGCGCGGCGCGGGCTCCGGGACCCCCTGGTACGGCCCGGCCTCGGCCAGCACGTGGGAGGCCCCGCTGTCGGCCACCAGGAAGGCGAGCCGGTCCTCGGGGTAGTCGGGGTCGAGCGGGAGGTAGACGGCTCCGGCCCGCCAGACGGCCAGCAGCGCGGCGACGGTGTCCGGGGTCCGGCCCAGGCGGACGCCGACCACGTCGCCGGGGGCGACGCCGCGCGCCTGCAGGAGCGCGGCCAGCCCGTCGGCGCGCGCGTCCAGCTCGGCGTAGGTGAGCAGGGTCTGCCCGCACCCGACGGCCACCGCGTCCGGCGTGCTCCGCACGGCCGCCGCGAACAGGTCCGGCACGGCGGTCGCCGGCGGCTGGGCCGGGCCCTCGGACAGGCGGCGGAGCAGGGCGTCGTCGTCCCCGGTGCGCAGCGGGAGGGCGGAGACCCGCTCGCCGGCGGCCCCGGGCAGCGCGGTCAGGAGCAGGCGGAAGCGGCCGGCCAGCCCCTCGACGGTGGCCCGGTCGAACAGTTCGGCGTCGTAGACCAGGGTGATCAGCAGCTCGTGCTCGTCCTGCCAGGCCTCCAGCATCAGTTCGAGCTTGGCCTGCCGCATGCCGTGCTCGAAGGCCGTGGTGGTCAGCCCGGCGAAGGCGTCGTGGGCGTGCCCGGAGTCCTGCGTGTGCAGGATGAACATCGTCTGGAACAGGGGTGTGCGGGTGAGGTCCCGCTCGGTCCGCAGGGCCGTCACCAGCTCCTCGAACGGGACGCCCTGGTGGGAGAAGGCGTCCAGGACGCCGATCTGGGTCTCGCGCAGCAGGTCGGCGAAGGTGGGGTCGCCCGACAGGTCGCCGCGTAGGACCAGGGTGTCGCTGAGGTAGCCGACGACCGGTTCGAGCTGGACCCGGTCCCGGCCCGCGGTGGCCGTGCCGACCAGGATGTCGCTCTGGCCGGTGTGCCGGGCCAGGAGCACCTGGTAGGCGGCGAGCAGGACCATGAACATCGTGGCGCCGTGCTCCCTGCCCAGCCGGGTCAGCGCGCCGGCCTCGCCGGAGGTCAGCCGGACCGTCACCACGTCGCCGCGCCGGGCGGCGCCCGCGGTGCGCGGCCGGTCGGCCGGCAGCTCCAGCGGGGTCGGGTCGGCGAGCCGGTCGCGCCAGTAGGCGAGCAGGCCGCCGGTGTCGCGCTCGCGCTGCCAGCGGGCGACGTCGCCGAACTGGAGCGGCACCGGGGGCAGCTCCGCCCGGCCGGAGTAGAGATCCGACAGCTCGTCGAAGACGAGGTTGAGCGACCAGCCGTCGCCGAGGATGTGGTGGAGGACGAGGCACAGGACATGGTCGTCATCGCCGATCCTGACCAGCGTGACCCGCAGGGGCGGCCGGGAGGCCAGGTCCGGGAAGGGCCTGTTGGTCAGCGCTGCGACGAGCTCCAGGGCCCCGGCCTCGCCCTCGGCGCCCACCCGGTCGACGGCGACCGGGCCGGGCGGGTCGACGACCGTGACGGGGGCGCCGTCCACCTCGGGGAAGCGGGTGCGCAGGCTCTCGTGGCGGGCCACCGTGCCGTCCAGGGCCCTGCCCAGGGCGTCCAGGTCCAGCGGGCCCCGCAACCGCCTGACCAGGCACATGTTGTAGGAGGCGTCGTCCGGGTCGAGCCGGTTGAGGAACCAGAGCCGCTCCTGGCCGGCCGAGAGCGGCGCGGTGGTCCCCGCCGGCCGCGGCCGGGGCCCGTCGGCCGGCCCGTCCCCGGGACGGCCCTCCCGTCCTGCCGGCCCGTCCCCGGAGCCGGCGGCATGCCCGGCCGTCCCGTCCCCGGCGATGTAGGACCGCCTGTCCGTCCCGTCCCCGGAGCCGGCGGCGTGTCCCGCCCGCCCGTCCCCGGGGCCGGCGGGCTCCGCGCCGTCGCCGACCAGCTCCGCCAACGCGGCGACCGTCGGCCGCAGGAACACCTCCCGGACGGGCACCTCCGCGCCGGACAGCGCCGACAGCCGCGCGGTGACCATGGTCGCCAGCAGCGAGTGGCCGCCGAGCGTGAAGAAGTCGTCGTCCGCGCCGACCTCGGCCACCCCGAGCACCTCGGCGAAGACCTGTGCGACCAGCCGCTCGCCCGGAGTGCGGGGGGCTCTCGCCTCCCGCCGGGACCCGCCCTCCGCGTCCGGCAGCGCGCCGCGGTCGATCTTCCCGTTCGGCGTCAGCGGCAACGCCTCCACCTCGACGAACACGCTGGGCACCATGTATCCCGGCAGCTCCCGCCTGGCGTGCTCGCCGATCTCGTCGAGGAGCCCGCGGGCGTCCGGAGCCGGTACGGCGTAGGCGACCAGCCGG
>NZ_JBSFPS010000249.1:0-14753 GCF_053588315.1 Streptosporangium sp. NPDC003464
GCGCTGGCCGACGGCGGCCTGGAGCGTCGGGCCCGGCGCACCTGGCCCGACGGCCGGGCCGGACTCTTCCCGGTGGCCGGGGCGCCTTCTATCGGGGGCGGCGCCCCGGCCACTGCTCCGCCACCGTCTCGGGGTTGAGCAGGGGACGGATGACGACCTCCCCGGTGGCCTTGTCGATCACGATGCAGCCCGCGCCGGCCGTGTCGGGCAGCACGCTGGGGTCGTCGGGCTCGGGCTCCTTCGCCCAGGCGACATAGCCTTCTTTGAAGGTATATATCCTGATCTCTGCGGCGGAGCCCGGGCTGCGGACACCGTTGAAATACTCCTCGGCGATGGCCCTGGCCTGGTCGAGGTTCACAGCCGCCGCCCCTCCCTGTCGATCACCACGCAGAAGACGCCCGTCACCGACTCGTACGGCGGCTCCACCGCCATGTGGCCCCGCTGCGCGTCGATCCAGATCACCTCTCCGCCGGAGTTGACCGCGTTCCACGCGTGGCTGCCGCCGGCCGGCCAGCGGTTGATGATGATCGCGGCGGCACCGTGCCCGCCCGCCAGCAGTGCCTGCGCGATGGGGACGTAGGCGTGGCGCCCCTGTCCCACGTACTGGAAGCGCTGGCCCAGCCACCGCTCGGCCCGCGCCACTCCCCCGGCCTCACCGGTGAGCAGCGGCTTGCCGACCCGGTCGTACTCCGGCCGCCGGGGAGCGGCCACCGCCGGCGCGCCGTGCCAGGTGGAGAGCACCGCCAGCGCGCAGTCCACCGCGTTGGTCGCCCGGAACGGGTCCTCGGCGGCCCCGGCCCCGTTGATCAGCCTGATCCACATCCCCCGCGGATCGGGGAAGCGCCGGGGCACCCCCTGCTCGGTGACCGGCACGGCCCGCACCATGTCCTCCTGGGTCTGCGGGTCGGGCCTGGCCAGCCCCCCGGCCACGCCGTACGGCCGGCACCGCTCCAGCCGCAGCGGCCTCCACTGCGCCCGCTCAGGAACCCGGTCGGGAATCCTGTCAGGAATCCGGTCGGGAACCCGCTCGGGCTCCCGTGGCGCCGCCACTCCGGCCGGCCCCGGAGCCTCCAGCTCGAAGTCGCGCCACCGCTGGCCGTCCGCCGTCACGACGGGGTTGTAGACCCCCGCGGGTAGAAACAACCGAGTCACCGGGTCCCCCTCGCCCATCCGCCTCGCGCCCGATGCTAGGCCGCTCTCTCCCGCGGCGTGGGCGAGTTGACCAGTTCAAGGACCTGCGTCGCCCTGCGCCTCGGCGAGGTGCGCGAGAACCGTGTCCGCGATGTCGCCGAGAGTATCGATCTGTTCCGGGGTGAGCAGGTCGATCAGGTGGCGGCGGACCGACTCGACATGGCCGAGGGCGGCGGCCTCGATGGCCCGCTGCCCTGCCTCGGTGAGGACGATGACCGCGCCGCGGGCGTCGGTGGCGCAGTCCTCGCGGGTGACCAGGCCGCGCTCCTCCATCCGGCTGATGTGCCGGGACAGGCGGCTCTTGGACCACAGCATGCGGTCGGCGAGTGCCTGCAGGCGCCAGCGGCGGTCCTCGCTGGAGGTCAACGCGGACAGCACGTCGTAGTCGGGATCGGACAGGCCCGACTCCCGGCTGAGGTCACGGGCGATCTGTGCGTCGAGCAGCAGGCGCATCCGGCGGTAGCCGAGCCACGCCCGGAACTCCCGCTCGTCGAGCCACCGTGGGTCGGCCATGCGCCCACCCTAACCGTTGGTTGACATGTAACCAGAATGGCCCGCCCGTCGGCCCGCCCATCGCCCCCGTCGCTCCTGCGGCCGCGGCGGGCAGGCGCCGGCCCGATGAACCAGAGGAGCGGGAGCCTCTGCCGGTCCGCGCACCAGGACCGGCAGGACCGGCAGGACAAGATGACATGTCGTAATCGTTTGAGGTCCGCAGGCACCTTGTTCGTCGGTCTCACCGCCGGTCAATATCTTCGCCATCCCCCCATCCGGCGCTGGTCCCAGAAAGGCGCACGCGATTTGAGCATCACCGACAGCACCGAGGCCCCGGCCGACGGTGTCCACCGCCTCCGCAAGAACGCCGTAGGGCTGGTCGGCGTCATCTTCATGGCGGTCGCCACCGCCGCGCCCATCACCGCGATGACCGGCAACGTCCCGATCGTCGTGGGCTTCGGCAACGGCCTGGGCGTGCCCGCCGGATACCTCGTGGCGACGATCGTGCTCACCGTCTTCTCGGTGGGCTACGTGGCGATGGCCAAGCACATCACCTCCGCGGGCGCTTTCTACGGCTACATCTCCCACGGCCTGGGCCAGGTCGTGGGCATGGTGGCCGGCCTGCTCGCCACCATGGCCTACGTCGTCTTCGAAGCCTCGATCATCGGGTTCTTCGCCTACTCGGCCAACGACACTTTCAAGAGCCTGGCCGGTGTGGACATCCACTGGCTCTGGTTCGCCCTGCTCGGCCTGGCGCTGAACGCGATCCTCACCTACTTCGACATCAACCTGACCGCCAAGGTCCTGGGGGTCTTCCTCGTCACCGAGATCCTCATGCTCGGGCTGACCGCCACGGTGACCCTCTTCCACGGCGGCGGCCCGGACGGCCTGATGGCGGAGACCCTCAACCCCGCGAGGGCCTTCACCGTCACCGGCCTGGAGACGGGCGCCGTCGGGCTCGGCCTGTTCATGTGCTTCTGGTCCTGGGTCGGGTTCGAGTCGACCGCCATGTACGGGGAGGAGTCCCGCGAGCCCAAGAAGATCATCCCGATCGCGACCCTGGTCTCGGTGATCGGCATCGGCCTGTTCTACACCTTCGTCTCCTGGATGACGGTGGCGGCCAACGGGGTGAAGGCGCCTCAGATCGCGGCCGAGGAGTTCGCCGGGATCTTCTTCAACCCCACCGGGGAACTGGTCGGGGAGTGGGCGGTCGACCTGTTCAAGATCCTCATCCTGACCGGCTCCTTCGCCTGCTCGATGGCCTTCCACAACTGCGCCGCCCGCTACCTCTACGCGATCGGCCGCGAGGATCTCATCCCCGGCACCCGCGCGACCCTGGGCGCCACCCACCCCAGGCACGGCTCCCCGCACATCGCCGGAGCCGTGCAGACCGCGATCTCCGTGGTGATCGTGCTGGCGTTCTTCTTCGCCGGGATGGACCCCTATCTGCACATCTACACCCTGCTCGCGGTGCTGGGCACGCTGGCCGTCCTGATCGTGCAGACCCTCTGCTCGTTCTCGGTGATCGGCTACTTCCACGTCAGGAAGAAGCACCCCGAGACCGCGTCCTGGTGGCGCACCCTGCTGGCCCCGCTCTTGGGCGGCCTGGCGATGGCCTACGTGGTCCTGCTGCTGTTCCAGAACCAGGAGGCCGCCGCCGGAGACGCCGCCAAGTCCCCGTTCTTCGCCCTGATCCCCTGGATCGTGCTCGGCGCCGCCCTCCTGGGTGCCGCCCTCGCCCTCTATCTGAGGGCCCGCAGGCCCGAGAAGTACGCGATCATCGGCCGGATCGTGCTGGAGGACACCGTCGAACGTGACTGACCGCACGTGAGAGTACGGCCGGCGCATGAGAGGCGGCCCGTCCTGAAGTACGGCCCGCGTCGAGGTGCGGCCCACATTGAGGCACGGCCCGCATTGAAGTACGGCCCGCATTGAGGTGCGGCCCGTGCCCCCGCGATGGCTTCACGGGGGCACGGGCCGTCCCGTGTCCTACCGCAGCGCGGCGATCACCTCGCCCGCGGCGCGCTCTCCCTCGGTGGCGCCGCCGTTCATGAACCCCTGGAAGTCGTAGGAGCAGTGCTCTCCGGCGATGTGCACGTTGCCCTGCCGGGTCCCCTCGTAGCCCGCGTGCCTGTGCAGGTATCCGACCGGCCAGTAGGAGTAGGCGCCGAGGGCGTAGGGGTTCCTGTGCCAGGCCGAGAGCTGGGCGCGGCCGTTCCACTCCGCCTTCGTGCCGGGGAAGACCGTGTCGATCCGGGTGAGCGTCGAGGCGACGAGGGCGCGGACGTAGGCGTCGGAGTCGGTGGGGAACGGGGTGGACGGGTCGAGGGACCGGGCCGCGTCGCCGCCGCCGTACTGGATGAGCACCCCGGTCGAGCCGGCCTGCCCCTTGGTGGTGTCCCAGCACTGCTGGAAGGGCAGGTCGGTGAAGCAGTCCCCGGCCGACACCCCCGGCCACGGGCCGGCGCCGATCCAGGTCCGGCGGGTGAACTGCATGTTGAGTTTGGTGACGTAGCCCATCCGGGCGTCACGCAGCAGGGCCGTCATGCGGGCGTCGAATCCGGCGCGCGACAGGTCCAGGCGCTGCAGGATCGGCAGGGGCACGGTGAGGACCGTGTGGTCGGCGACGACGGTCCTGGTGGTGCCGCCGTTGTCGAAGGTGAGCGTCTGGGTGCCGTCGGCGTTCGCCCGCACCGCCAGCAGCTCCCAGCCCGTCTGGACCGAGCCGGACGGCAGGGCCGCCGCCATGGCCTGCGGGAGCAGGTCGTTGCCGCCGACGATGTGATAGCGCTCGTCCGACAGGCCCCAGACGTTGAAATGGCCGGGATTGGGCTGGTAGCCCATCAGCAGGACCAGCGCGAGAGAGGACTGGTCGGTCGTCTCGGCCCCGTACTCGACGTTGTAGGCGACGTCGAGGAAGCGGCCGAGGTCCGAGGCGTAGCCGCCGGGCACCCGGGAGTCGATCCACTGCCGGATCGACATGTTGTCCAGCGTGGTGCCCTCCGGCGTGGTGCTGTCCCACCTCACCTCGCCGGCGGCCTGCAGGTCGGCGTGGAGCGTCTGATACATCTCCTTGAAGTCGGCGTCCGCCTGGGAGCGCGGGTAGTAGGCACCGTTGACGTGCAGGATCTCCTCGGCGCCGTTCGGCCCTGCCCCGGCGAAGTTGACTGTGGACAGGCCGAAACGGCGGCACAGCTCCAGCATCTTCTTGTGTTCGACGTCGATCAGCTCGCCGCCGATCTCGGAGGTCTGGCCGCCCGCCCAGTGGGAGCGCTGGGAGTACATCCGGCCGCCGACCCGTGACGGGTCGGCCTCGTAGACGATCGGGGTGGCCCCCGCGTCCCTGAGGGTGAGCGCCGCGGTGAGCCCGGCGATCCCGGCGCCGATGACGGCCACCCGGGCGGGCTTGAGCGGCGGCTTGGCCTGCGGCGTGACGTCGGCGCGGGCGCGGCCCTGGGCGGAGCCGAGCGCGGTGACCGCCAGACCGGCCAGCGCGGCGCGCCTGAGCAGGTCACGGCGGGCGATACCGCCCGGTACGGCGGCGGCCTCGGCGCGCAGTCCGCGCAGGTCTTCGACGGGGATCCGGAGACGGCGGGCGTCGTGGTGCTCGGCTGCCAGGCGCTGGAGCGCGCGCAGGGACGAGGTTCGTGCCATGGGGGTGGCCTCTCTGATCGTGTTGGCGATCAGCATGAAGACCGGCGGGCCCCGGCGGCAGTCGGCATCGCGTAACCGATGTCGATCATCGCGTGACACTGTGCCGCGCCTGGCCGGCAGTGCGCCGGGACGGCCGCGGGCCGGCCGGCCCACCACGCCGGGGCCCCTCCCCCGGACCTCGGCCTCTCCGGACCCCAGCCGTTAGTTGACATGTAACCAAAATGGCGGCAGTCTCTGTTTACACGTAAACCACTTCTGAGGGGGGCACGCCATGCCGCTGCTGAAGGTCGTCGTCGCCAGCACCCGTCCGGTCCGGACCGGACGCGCCATCGGCGACTGGTTCACCCGCCACGCCGTCGAGCACGGCGGGTTCGACGTGGAACTCGTCGACCTCGCCGAGGTGGGGCTGCCGTTCCTGGACGAGCCCGAGGACGCGACCACGGGAAACTACGTCCACCAGCACACCAAGGACTGGAGCGCGACGATCGACGCGGCGGACGCGTTCGTCTTCGTCATGCCGGAGTACAACTACGCCTTCAACGCCCCCCTGAAGAACGCCCTCGACTTCCTCCACCGCGAGTGGGCCCACAAGCCGGTCGGGTTCGTCAGCTACGGCGGGCTCTCCGGCGGCCTGCGCGCGGTCGAGCTGCTCAAGCCGGTCGTGACCAAGCTGCGCATGGTCCCGGCGGGCGCTGCGGTGACCGTCTTCCGGCGCAAGAGCGTGGCCGCCGACGGCAGCCTGACCGTCGACGGCACCCTGTCGGAGTCGGCGAGCGCGATGCTGGAGGAGCTCGGCCGGCTCACCCAGGCGATGTCCGTGATGCGCAGCTCCGTCTGACCGCCGCCCTTTGCCCCCTTTGCCCCCTCCGACTGCCCCCTTCGACCGCCTCGTTTCCGCCGTCCCCGTCCGGGCCGGGCTGGACCGCGCCAGGCGTTCAGGCGACTTCGACGCTGACGCTGTGCCAGCCGGTGGCCCCGTCGGGGGTCACCGGGGCGTGGTCGGGCGTCTGGGTGTAGCCGGTGGCGTCCGTGGCCCGCACCTCGATCGTGTGGCTGCCGGGCGTGGCGTCCCAGTCGTCGACCACCCACTGGCGCCAGGTGTCGGCGGTCGGCGCCTCGGCCAGCCGGGCCTGACGCCACTGCCCGCCGTCGACCCGCACCTCGACGGCGTCCACCCCCTTGTGCTGGGCCCAGGCGACCCCGGCGATCACGGTACGGCCCGGCGCGACGCTGGAGCCGTCTCTCGGCAGGTCGATGCGCGACTGGGTCTTGATCGGCCCCCGCGCCGACCACCCCCTGGAGGTCCAGTAGGCCTCGTCCTGGTCGAACCGGGTGACCTTGATCTCCGTCACCCACTTGGTCGCCGAGACGTAGCCGTACAGGCCCGGGACCACCTGGCGGACCGGGAAACCGTGGTCGACCGGGAGCGCCTCGCCGTTCATCGCCAGGGCCAGCAGCGCGTCGCGCCCGTCGAGGACGACGTCGAGCGGGGTGCCACAGGTCCAGCCGTCCGCGGAGGTGCTGAGCAGCATGTCTGCCCCCGCCCGCACCCCCGCGTCGCGCAGGACGCCGGCCAGGCTGGCGCCCAGCCAGCGGGCGTTGCCGATGTATGGTCCGCCGACCTCGTTGGAGACGCAGCACAGCGTGATGTCGGCCTCCTCCAGGGGGAGTTTCATCAGGTCGGCGAGGGCGAGCTCGACGGGCCTGTCCACCATGCCATGGATCTTCAGGGTCCAGTTCCGGGGGTCCACCTGGGGCACGATGAGGGCGGTGTCCACCCGGTAGAAGTCGTGGTTCGGGGTGACGAACGGCGACAGCCCCCTGATCTTCAGGTCGACTCCGGCCGGGAGCGGCGTGGCCCGGACGGAGGGCCGGGGCAGCTCCATGCCGACCCGGGCCGCGGCCACCTGGGCCCGCCCCGACAGCATCCGCCCCACCACGCCGGTCACTCCCGCGACGACGACGCCCCCGGCCGTCCCGATCAGCAGCCTCCGCCGGTCGAGCGTGCGGAGATCCTCCCCCGCCCGCATGACCGGCGGGACCGGCGTGCCGTGCCGCTCACCCGTATCGTCTCCGGGCTCGTGGGCCTCGCCGGCCGGGTGGGCGCCGGTCGGCGAGCCCTCCTCCCGGGGGAGGAGGGCACGGCCCGTCAGGCGGTGCAGGGCGAACATGGCGGCGGCGACGCCCGCCAGCGTGGGGACGACATCCACGGCGCCGGCGTCGGGCCGGGTCAGGACGGCCAGGACGCCCACGACGCCGAACGCGGCCAGGCCCGCCAGGCCGTACCGGATGTCCCTGACGGCCAGGACGCCCACGGCGGCGGCGATCACGGCGAGGACCAGGAAGATACCCGCCAGCAGGACGACTTTGTCGTTCTCGCCGAAGGTGCGGATCGCGAAATCCTTCAGTCCCGCCGGAGTGAGATCGATGGCGGCGTTGCCGACCGCCACGACGGGGAAGGCGGAGGCCTTCACCAGGCCCGCGGCCAGCAGTGACACCCCGACCGCCACCGCACCGGACACCAGGCCGATCAGCGCCGCCGCCCACAGGGGCACGCGCCCGTTGCTCTCCATCCTCCGACGCTACGCCCATCGGAGCAAACGGGATCTTACGCCCCGATTACGATCCGGCCCGCTCCGCTCCGGGGCGCACCCGCCCGCGGCGGGTGCCCCGCGTCACGGAGCGGGCAGGCTCAACCGGACCGGACCGCTCAACCGGCCTGGACCGCGCAGTCGGCCGGTACCGCTCGGCCGTCCGCGATCACTCGGGCGGACCGGACCGCGCAGCCGGCCGGGATCGGTCAGGCGACCACTTCGGCCAGGATCGGGACCAGGGCGCGGAAGGCGCGGCCCCGGTGGCTGATGGCGTTCTTCTCCTCGGCCGACAGCTCGGCGGTCGTCCGGCTCTCCCCCTCGGGCACGAAGATCGGGTCGTAGCCGAAACCGTTGGTCCCGCGCGGCGCGTCGATGATCATGCCGTACAGCGTGCCCTCGGCGACCCGCTCCTCCCCCGACGGCAGGGCCAGCGCCGCCGCGCACGCGAAGTGGGCGCCCCGGTGCTCCCGCGGCACGTCGGACACCTGCGCGAGCAGCAGGTCCAGGTTCGCCCCGTCGTCGCCGTGCCGGCCGGACCAGCGGGCCGAGAAGATGCCCGGCATGCCGTTCAGCGCGTTCACGCACAGGCCCGAGTCGTCGGCGATGGCGGGCAGGCCCGACGCCTGGGCGACGGCGTGCGCCTTGATCAGGGCGTTCTCGGCGAAGGTCAGGCCGGTCTCGGCGACATCGCCGATCTGCGGGAACTCCTCCAGGCCGACGATCTCCACCGGCACCGAGGCGTCGGCGAGGATCTGACGGAGCTCGACGATCTTTCCGGTGTTGCGGGTGGCCAGGACCACCCGGCTCACGACGGTGCCGGGGCGCCCGGCCGTCTCGGTGCTCACGCCAGCGCCGCCTTCTGCAGGCGGGTGAGCTCCGCGCACCCGACGACGCCGAGGTCGAGCAGCTCGTCCAGCGCTCCCCGGTTGAACGGCTTGCCCTCGGCCGTGCCCTGGACCTCGACGAACTCGCCGGCCCCGGTCATCACCACGTTCATGTCCGTCTCGGCGGCGACGTCCTCGGTGTAGCAGAGGTCCAGCAGGGGCGTGGATCCGACGACGCCGACCGACACGGCCGAGACCGAGTCGACCAGCGGGTCGCCCTTGCACATCTTCCGCTCGCGCATCCAGCTCACCGCGTCGGCCAGCGCCACGTAGGCGCCGGTGATCGCGGCCGTGCGGGTGCCGCCGTCGGCCTGGAGCACGTCGCAGTCGATGACGATCGAGTTCTCGCCGAGGACCTTGTAGTCGACGCAGGCCCGCAGGGACCGGCCGATCAGGCGGGAGATCTCGTGCGTCCGGCCGCCGATCTTGCCGCGCACCGACTCCCGGTCGTTACGGGTGTTGGTGGCCCGGGGCAGCATGGCGTATTCGGCGGTGACCCAGCCCTGGCCGCTCCCCCGGCGCCAGCGCGGCACGCTGTCCTGCACGGAGGCGGCGCAGAGCACCTTGGTGCCGCCGAACTCGACGAGCACCGAGCCCTCGGCGTGCGCGAGCCAGCCACGGGTGATGGTGACGGGTCTGAGCTGATCGGGAGAACGTCCATCTGCACGAGCCATGAAACTCACCCTAGGTCATATACGGCCCCGCTCCGCGCCAGTTCGGTCCGCCCGCCGAAACCGCCCCGGGAGGCGTCCTGGAGGATCCGCGCGGGGTCGTGCCAGGGTACGAGATGGGTCAGCACCAGGGTGCCCACATCCGCCCTGGCCGCGTGCTCGGCGGCCTGACGGCCGGTCAGGTGCAGGTCGGTGGGGAGGTCGGGCCGCTCCAGGAAGGACGCCTCGCACAGCAGCACGTCCGCCCCCGAGGCGAGCTTGACCAGTTCGGCGGACTCGCCGGTGTCGGCCGAGTAGGCCACCGAGCGCCCGCCGTAGGAGACCCGGAACCCGTAGGTCTCGACCGGGTGGTTCATCAGCGCGGCCGTCACCTCGAACGGCCCCACCTCGAACACGCCCGGCGCCAGCGGCGCGAAGTCGAAGGCCGTCTCGAGCCCCGGCTCTTCGGGCATGCCGTAGGCGGCGGCCAGGCGGCGGGGCGCGTCGGCGGGGGCGTGGACCGGCACCCTGGGGAGCGGCCCTTCCGGGGAGTAGGTGCGCACCACGTGGTAGGGGCAGATGTCGAGGCAGTGGTCGGCGTGCAGGTGGGACAGGCAGATCGCGTCCACGTCGTAGAGGCCGATGTGCCGCTGGAGCGCGCCCAGCGCGCCGTTGCCGAAGTCCAGCAGCATGCGGAACCCCTCGGCCTCCAGCAGATAGCAGGAGGAGGGGCTGTCCGGGCCGGGGAAACTCCCAGAGCACCCGATGATCGTCAGTTTCACGGCGGCCTCCTCCTTCTCAGCTCTTCTCAGATTGCGGCGCTGCATGCCACGGCCCGGGCACCGGTGACCGCCGTCTTCACGGACGCTGCCCGTTGCCGGGGACGTCCCCCACCGGCGTGAGCTCGACGGCCTCGATCTCGGGACCGAGGAAGCGCCGCCCGAGCTGCTCGAACAGCACGGTGTCGCCGGTGGCGCCGAACCGGTGGCGGGGGGTGCGGCCCGTGGCGGCCAGGCCCCGGTCGTGCAGGACGCGATAGACGTCCTTGGCCGTCTCGTCGGCGCTGGAGACCAGCGTGACGCCGTCTCCCGCGACGTAGGAGATGGGCGCGGTCAGCAGCGGGTAGTGCGTGCATCCCAGGATCAGCGTGTCGCATCCGTCGTCCAGCACCGGCTGCAGGTAGCCGCGGATGACCTCGATGAGCTCCTCGCTCATCGTCTCCCCTCGCTCCACGAACTCCACCAGCCGGGGGGCCGCCACCCCGGTCAGCAGGATGTCCGGGGCGGCGGTGAACGCGTCCTGGTAGGCCATCGACTCGATCGTCGCCCGGGTCCCGATCACTCCGACCCGGCCGTTGCGGGTGGCCCGCACGGCCCGGCGCGCCGCCGGCTGGATCACCTCGACGACCGGCACGTCATAGCGTTCGCGCGCGTCCCGCAGCACCGCCGAACTGGCGCTGTTGCACGCGATCACCAGCATCTTGACGTCGTGCTCGACGAGGTGGTCCATCACCTCCAGCGTGTAGGCGCGGAGCTGCGCGATGGTCTTGGGTCCGTACGGCTGCCGCGCCGTGTCGGCCACATAGAAGATCGACTCATCGGGCAGCTGATCCATGATCGCCCTGGCCACCGTGAGGCCGCCAACACCGCTGTCAAAGATTCCGATACTCGCTTGCGACATGGTTCCCAAGGTTAGGCGACCTGGGACGACCGCTCACGGTAAGAATCCTCACAGTGCTTCCGGCGACGCTGCGCGCGCTCCTCAGTCCAGGCACCGGCGCCCCCTCACGCGCTTCCGGCGACGCCGCGCCGTGGTTCAGCCTCGGCCCACCCGGGCGAGTTGGCGGGACTGGGCGACCAGGCGGCCGGCGGAGTCCCAGACCTCGACCTCCTCGTCGAACCAGCCGTCGCTGATCATCCGGCCACTGCCGAGCAGGGTGAGCCAGCCGGGGGCGGGCAGGGCGCGCAGGTGCCAGGTGAGGTCCACGGTCGGCGCCCAGCCCCGGGCTCCGGCGGAGAAGACCACCGGCGGGAGCGCGTCCACGGCCAGGGCCAGCACGTAGGGGTCGGGGTCCTGCGGCTCGGCCATCCGGAAGTAGGCGCGCGCCTCGGGGCGGCCGGTGGGCTTGCCGTCGAGCCAGCCGACGGTGGGCGGGTCGAAGGCCATCTCCATCTGCGCGTTGAGCGTGATGTTCGACTCGGGCTTGGGGTCGGGCAGCCTGACGCACCGCTCGATGGGCGGCATGGCCGCCGAAGGACCGTCCGTCCAGTCGGGGACGGCCTCGTTCAGGGTCGCCGTCGTGACGAGGGTCTCGATGAAGGAGACATCGTCCTGGACCAGGGTCGCGCGGGTCATCGCGGCGGTGCGGCCGGCCTTGATCTGCTCCAGCCGCACCCGGGCGGGGCCGGGCCGGGGCGCGCGCAGGAACTGCGCGCTGGTGGTCACCGGATGGTCGTGCGGTGAGGCGTCCACGACGGCGCGCAGGAGCACGGCCATGAGGTAGCCGCCGTTGAGCGGCCCGCCGATCGAGTATCCGGGGTCCAGGCACACGTCGTAGGTGGTCTCGTCCACCCTGATGGCCTGCGTCGCCTCGTCGAACTTCGTCATTCACGCTCCCGAACCTTGTTCTAGAGCGCTCACTTTACCCAGTACGCGCACCTCTCGCCCCATCGGCCCGGAACGCGTGCCGCTACCTGGGAAAACGAGATTCCACTGAGAGACTGATAACCATTTTCCAAGCGATTTCGCGGGAGCAGGAGGCCGGGGATGGCGGGAGTCGGTGACCTCATCGGTCAGTCGGTGTGGGACTCGGAGGGGGTGTGGGTGGGCCAGGTGGTGGACGTCCGGATGAGGAAGAACCGCAGGGCCGACTTCGGGATGCAGCAGCAGTTCACGGTCTCCGGCCTGGTCGTCTCGCACCGGCGGGCCCCGGTGATGCTGGGCCGCACCCGCGACCCCGGCAACCGGACGAGTTGGCTGTTCAAGCTCCTGTCCCGGACGCTCTACACCGGCAGCAGCATCGTCTCGTGGGACGCGGTGGCCTCCACCGGAAACGGCGAGATCACCCTGAGAAAACCCGCCAAAGCGCTGCAGCGGGTCTGATTCTCCTTGGACAGAGCAATCGCCTGGTTAGTTCATTGCAAGGCGTCCGCTAGCGATGTGCACTAACTTCTCTTTATCCGAGAAGTCCACATTGTGAGTGAGCATGTCTGCCAACAATCCCCCCGACCAGTCGCCCACGCCGGGCCAGCAGCCCGACAGGACGATCGCCTACCGTTGGAACGAGGGTGCGCAGCAGCACGGTCAGCCGCACACCCAGCCCCATCCCCAGCAGGGTGGCTACCCGCAGCAGGGCCAGCCCGGCTACCCGCAGCAGCCTGGCTACCCGCAGCAGAGCGCGGGGGGTTACCAGCAGGGCCAGCCGCAGCAGGGCTACGGACAGCAGGCCGGCTACCCGCAGCAGGGCCAGCAGGGCTACGGACAGCAGCAGGGCCAGCCCGGCTACCCCGGTTACCAGCAGCAGGGTCAGGCCGGCTACCAGCAGCCCGGCTACCAGCAGCAGAACTACGGCCAGCAGAACTACGGACAGCAGCCCGGTTGGCAGCAGCAGGGCACCGATTTCCTCGGCGCGGGACAGCCGGCTCCGCCCGCCGCCCGTAAGGGTGGCAAGGGCTGGCTGCTCGCGGTGGTCGCCGCCCTGGTCGTCGCCCTCGTGGGCGGCGGCGGCGCGTTCGCGGTCAGCATGCTCAGCGGCGGCGGCACCCAGCCGCACGACGTGCTCCCCGGCAACGCCGTCGGCTACGTGCGCCTGGACTTCGACCCGGCCGCCAACCAGAAGCTGGCACTGTTCAGCATCGCCCAGAAGTTCACCGTCACCAAGGACTCCTTCACCGGCGACGACCCGCGCAAGGCCCTCTTCGACCTGGCCGACAAGATGGGCAGCGCCGGCAAGGTGAACTACGCCACCGACATCCAGCCGTGGATCGGGGACCGCGTCGGCATGGCCGTGCTCGCCCCGGCCAAGGCCGACGCCGATCCCGGTTTCGTGGTGGCCGTCCAGGTGACCGACGAGGCCAAGGCCAAGGCGGGGATCGCCAAGCTGATGGGCGAGGAGAAGTACGGCATCGCCTTCCGCGAGGACTACGCGCTGCTCAGCGGCACCCAGGCGGAGGCCGACCAGGCCACCAAGGCGGCGCCGCTGACCGACAACGCCAACTTCTCCGACGACCTGAGCGCCCTCGGCGAGACCGGCGTGCTCTCCTTCTGGATGGACGGCGGCAAGATCGCGCAGCTCGCCCCGGAGCTGGCCGGCCAGGACGCCGCCGCCCTCGAACAGATCAAGAACGCCCGCGTGGCCGGCGCGCTCCGCTTCGACGGCAGCTACGTCGAGCTGGCCGGCATCAGCCGCGGCGCGCAGCCCCTGGAGGGGCTGGGCGAGCCGGAGGCCACCAGGATCGGCCAGCTCCCGGCCTCCACCGCCGGCGCGGTCTCGATCTCCGGTCTCGGCGACATCATCGGCAAGCAGTGGGCCCAGATCATGAAGTCGGCCGACCAGGCCGCCGGCGGGAGCTTCCAGCAGTTCGCCGACCAGGCCCAGCAGAAGTACGGGCTGGCGCTCCCCGCCGACCTGGTGACCCTGCTCGGCAAGAACATCACCCTGGCGGTGGACGCCAACGGCCTCGACAGCGGCCAGCCCAAGTTCGGTGCCCGAGTGGTCACCGACCCGGCCAAGGCACAGGAGGTCGTCGGCAAGATCGAGAAGTTCCTCGCCGACTCGGGCACCGCCGCCCCGCAGCTCGCCAAGGTCCCCGGTGACGGCACCTTCGTCCTGGCCAGCTCGCAGGAGTACGCCGCCGAACTCGCCAAGGAGGGGAGCCTGGCCGACGACGAGGGCTTCAAGCTCGCGATCCCCGACGCCGACTCGGCGACCTTCGCCGCCTACGTCGACCTCAACAAGGTCGAGAAGCTCTACCTCGAAACCCTCCAGGGCGAGGAGAAGGCGAACCTCCAGCAGCTGCGCGCCGTCGGTGTGAGCGGGACGCAGAACGGCGGCGAGGCGTCCTTCTCCCTGCGGGTCCTGTTCGACTGAGCCTGACCCCGCCGAGCGCCGCCCGGCCCGGCTCCGGCTGAGCCGGAGCCGGGCGGGGCCGGGTGCGGAACAAGCAGAACAGACAGAACACGCAGAAGGCGGGCACCCCGATGGTGCGACAACTGATCTTCCGTCTTGGTGAAGTCGATCGGCCCCTGCGGGAGTGGCATGTCCTCCCCCAGCGCACCGCTCAGCAGTT
>NZ_JBSFPS010000250.1:0-14659 GCF_053588315.1 Streptosporangium sp. NPDC003464
CGCCGACCTCGGTGCGCTCCTGAGCGAGGCCGGGGTGGAGCGGGCGGACGCGGTGGTCAGCACGCTGCCGTGGTCGCTGTTCCCCGGCGAGCGGCAGGAACGGATCCTCCGTGAGATCGGCCGGGTGCTCGCCCCGGCGGGGGCGTTCACGACCGTGACCTATCTGCACGCCGTACCGCTCGCGGGGGCCAGGGCCCTGCGACGGCGGCTGCGGTCGGCCTTCGATGAGGTGCTGACCACCGGGCCGGTCTGGCGGAACCTGCCACCGGGGATGACATACGTCTGCAGGCGGCCGGTCACCCGTGTCTGACCTGCTCGGCAGGCACGGCCGCTGGGCGGTGGCCGGTGGCCGGTGGTTCGGCAGCGCGCGTACGCTCACTCCCCGGCTCGCGGGCTGGGCCGGCATTGGGTGACCCGGGGCAGGCTCAGGCGAGGACGCGGCCGACGACCCGGGCGTACATCCGGCCGGGGCTGGGGACCGACGGAGGGTTGAGGAAGCCGGGGAGCATGGGCAGGTCGACGGCGAAGGGCTGCAGTCGTTCGTAGAGGATCTCGGCCCCGGCGGGGCGCCGGTCGGGGTCCTTCTCCAGGAGGTCCTCGATCAGCCGGTTCAGCTCGGCCGGGACGCCCGGGACGGCGGGCGGCCGTTCCTTCACCTGGCGCTCGTAGACGGCGTATTCGGTGGGCCCGGTGAACAGCTGCCGGCCCGTGAGCATCTCGTGGATGACGCAGCCGAGGGCGTAGAGGTCGCTGCGGGGATCGACGAGGCCGCGCTGGATCTGCTCGGGAGCCATGTAGGCCGGGGTGCCGAGGATCTGGCCGACCCGGGTGAAGCGGGTGGAGTCGGTCTCGCGGAGCATGGCGAGGCCGAAGTCGAGGACCTTGACGCTGCCGTCGGGGCAGAGCATCAGGTTGGTCGGCTTGAGGTCGCGGTGGTAGATGGACAGCGCGTGGGCGGCCGACAGCACGGCGCAGGCCTGGGCGGCGATCGCGGCCGCCCAGGGGACCGGGAGGGGGCCGTGCTCGCTGAGCAGGTCGGCCACGGTGACGCCGTCGATGAACTGCATCACCTGGAAGAGCCGGTGGTCGAAGGTGCCGAAGTCGTAGAGGACCGGCGCGCCGGGGTGCTCCAGCTTCGCCAGGATGCGGGCCTCACGGAGGAAACGCCGGTTCAGCTCCTCGTCGGGGCCGGTCAGCAGCCGCAGGAACTTGACGGCCACCCTGCGGTCGAGGTGCTTGTCGTGGCCGCCGTAGACGGCGCCCATGCCGCCCTGGGCTCGAGCACGTATCGGTCGCCGATGACCATCCGACCCTCCCGTGGACGTCGCGGGGATCACACCCCTTGGTCGCACGGCCGGAGGTGGCCGTCGACCAGTCCGTCAAAGCCTAGCCGGATCAGCGTTTCCCCCAGCGCCGTCGTCTCGCGCACCCGGTCTTCCAACGCGAACAGCTCACGGAAGGCCGTGCCGTACTTCCGCTGGTCGGCGAGGGGCAGCATCGGCACCCGCGCCCGCCGCACGTCGAGGCGGCTGGAGCTGGAGTGGACGCGGGTGGCGTCGGCCGAGCGCAGGAAACCGGCGAGGAAGTCGGGGTCGAGCCGCTGCGGGTCCACCCGGTAGAGGGTGAGCTGCGGGCCGAGCGCCGCGCCGCTCCGCGTGATCACCCGGACCGCGCCCAGGGCGGTGGTCACGACGTCACCGGGCCTGACCATGACCAGGGCGGGGTCGAGGGTGGTCCATCCGGAGGGAGACGCGCCCAGGGCGGTGTCGTCGGCGGTCAGGACCGGGAGCGGTCCCTCCTCGGCCGACATCTTGGCCGGGGCCTGCAGGATGGAGATCAGGCCCGCCTTGGCCAGCTCGCCGACGGTGGTGGTCGGCAGGTCCTGCCGTTCGGCGAGCAGCTCAAGGGCCGGGGGCCCCTCCGGCAGCGTGGCCGTGATGTCACGGAAGCGGTCGAGGGTGCCGGTGAAGTCCCGCAGGAAGTCGGGGCCGCCCTGCTGCGGGCGGTGCCGGGCCGGGCTGAGGTCCACCTCGTCGTCGAGCAGGTCGATGATCCGCACCGTACGGCAGTCGCCGGACAGCTCGGCCTCCGGGTCCCGTGTGTAGGCCCGCCAGGCGGCCTCCACGGCCGACAGGTCCTCACCCGCGTCCATCATCAGCAGCTGGGAGGGGGGCCGCCCGCCGTCGGGGCGGCGCAGCATCCACAGGTCGGGACCGCCGGGGCCGAGCGTCACCACGGCCCGCAGCGCCCCGGTGCGCAGCAGGTTGCCCCGGATCCGCTTGCCGGGGCGGCGCCCGGCCGCCGCGGCCGGCATCAGGATCGCCACCAGGCCGCCCGGCCGGACATGGGCCAGGCAGTGCTGCACCCAGGCGAGCTCGGACTCCCCACGCGGCGGCAGGCCGTACTCCCAGCGGGGGTCGCCGGTCAGCTCCTCGTAGCCCCACGCGCGCTCGTTGAAGGGGGGGTCGCAGACCACGGCGTCGGCGAGCTCGCCGGCCAGGCCGTCCTCGCGCAGCGAGTCGCCGGCGACGATCCGCGCCCCGGCCCCGCGCAGCAGCAGCCGGACGGCGGCGAGCAGCGCGTTCGTCTCGTTGATCTCCTGGCCGAGCGGGGAGCCGGTGTGCAGCAGGAGGGTCCCGACGCCGCAGGCCGGGTCCAGGACGGTCCCCCCGTCCGGGTCGGCCAGGCGGGACATCAGCGCGGCCACGTCGTCCCGGGTGACCGAGAGCTGGCGGGAGTGGGCCTCGACGTAGCGCTCGCAGAGGAACTCGAAGGTCTCCAGCGGTCCCCGTTCGGCGGCCAGTTCGGCCACCAGCCTGACGAGCGCGAGGTCGTCCAGCCGCAGATCGGGGTGGCCGGGAAGATCTGTCGTCGCGGCGGCCAGGCCGGTGAGAGACTGTGTGCCGTGCTCCCGCCACGCCGCCGGCTCCCGTTGCAAGAACAGCAGGAACGCGCCGACCCGGCCCACCAGGTCGCCCAGGCGCAGGTCGTCGGCCGAGGTCCGCAGCCGCTGCCAGACCAGGTCGCCGAGGGAGACCTCGAAAGATTTGCCGTTGCGACGCAACCATGCGGCGATCTCGGGCAGGGAGAACAGCGGGCTGGAGGCCGTACCGCCCACGGGCTGGGGAAAGTCGTCGTGGCGGCGGCGCCAGTTGCTCACCGCGGCACGGCCGACGGAGGCGAGCCGGGCGATGTCGCCCGCGTTCACCGTGATGTCCTGGCTCTCCTCCATACTGGGCCACAGTAGTTGACTGTGCCGCAACGGTCTACAACACCTTTGCTTGTGAAGTGCTTCAACCAATGCTTTACTGCCTTCATGGCACTGAACGAAGGATTGGCACTGCGCTACGCGGCCCGCTCCGACGTAGGCGTCCGCCGTGAGGCGAACGAGGACTCGGGCTACGCGAGCGCGCGCCTGCTCGCCATAGCCGACGGCATGGGCGGCCACGCGGGTGGAGAGGTCGCCAGCTCACTCGCCGTGACAGCCATGGTGGCGCTGGACGAGCGTCTTCCCGACAGCGGTGTCGACCTGGCCGCCGCGCTGAAGGACGCGGCCAGAGACGTCAACCACACCCTGCACGACATGAGCGAGCAGGACCCCACGCTGCGGGGGATGGGCACCACCCTGACCGCCATGCTCTGGGACGGCGCCACCTTCGCCCTCGCCCACGTCGGCGACTCCCGCGCCTACATGCTGCGCGACGGCGCCCTCTACCAGATCACCCACGACCACACCCTGGTCCAGTCGCTGGTGGACGAGGGCCGGATCACCCCGGAGCAGGCCGCCGAGCACCCGCGCCGGTCCATGGTGCTTCGGGTCCTGGAGGGCACCGGTGACGGTGAGCTGGACCTGTCGCTGCGCGAGGCCCAGCCCGACGACCGCTACCTGCTCTGCTCCGACGGCCTGACCGGCGTGGTCGGTCCGGAGACCCTCTTCAACACGCTGACCGAGATCGACGACCCGGCCGAGGCGGCGCGCTGGCTCATCGACCTGGCGAACCGGGGCGGCGGTCCCGACAACATCACCTGCATCGTGGCCGACTTCGGCGCCCACCCGGTCTCCGCCGAGCGGTCCGTCGTGGGCGCCGCGGCCGAGCGGAGACTGGCGCACTGACGTCCCGGAGCCCGTCGCGGCCCGGCATCCCGGAGCCCGTCGCGGCGGACCGGCGCGCCGGCGTCCCGGAGCCCGTCACGCGCGGGGCCGGCACCCACGCCGGGCGGGAGCCGGCCCCACGCGGGGTCTCCGGCCCGGACGGGAGGTCTACCAGGTCTTGCCGGTGATGCGCTCGTACGCCTCGACGTAGCGGGCCCGGGTGGCCTCCACGACCTCGGCGGGCACCTCCGGCGCGGGCTCCTTCTTGTCCCAGCCCGTGCCGGTCGCCCAGTCGCGGACGTACTGCTTGTCGAAGGAGAACTGCGGGTGGCCGGGCTCCCACCGGTCGGCGGGCCAGAACCGCGAGGAGTCGGAGGTCAGCACCTCGTCGCCGAGCACGAGCGTGCCGTCGGCGGCCCAGCCCAGCTCGATCTTGGTGTCGGCGATGATGACGCCGCGCTCGCGCGCCAGCTCCGCGCCGCGCCCGTAGACCGCGAGCGTGATCCGGCGCAGCTCCGCGGCGACCTCGGCGCCCTCCTGCGCGACCACCTGGTCGAAGGCGATGGACTCGTCGTGCTGGCCGAGCGGGGCCTTGGTGGTCGGGGTGAAGATCGGCTCGGGGAGCCTGTCGCCGTCCACCAGGCCGGGCGGCAGCGGCACACCCGAGACCGACCCCTGTGTCCCGTACTCCACAAGCCCGCCGCCGGTCAGGTAACCGCGCGCGATGCACTCGACCGGCACCATCCTCAGCTTCCGGCACCGTACGGCGCGGCCCTCGAACTCGGCGGGCACGTCGGTGGCGGAGATGACGTGGTTGGGCACGATGTCGGCGAGCTGCTCGAACCACCACAGGGAGAGCTGCGTGAGGATCTTCCCCTTGTCGGGGATGGGCGTGGGCAGGATCACGTCGTAGACCGACACGCGGTCGGAGGCCACGAGGATGATGTCCCCCCGGTCCTCGTATACGTCGCGGACCTTCCCGGAGTGGAGAAGCTTCACTGTGTTTTCCCTGCTCTCGCGCGATCTCGTGCTGGTACACCAGGCGGTAACAGAGTAATCGGCCGCCTGGCGATACCGAAAAGGAGGCCGCGGAGCCGCCGGCCGGTCAGACCTCCGGCCGGCCGTAGTGGGCGACGATGTTCGCGGTCCACCGCCGGACCTGCGCGTCGACCTCCGCGTGGTCATGAGGCAGACCGGCCGCGTCGGGCCGGGTCTGCCACGGGTGAGGCCCGTGCTCGGGCCTGAACTCCACGCCGAGCGCCTCCAGCCGGCGCTCGTGGGAACGCAGGCGCCTGCGGAAGTCGGTGAAGTCGCGCCGTCGTGGCCCCCACACGACCTCGGCGAAGGCCGCCAGTCGCGGGAAGGCCATGTAGTCGAGATGCCGTGGGGAGTCGATGTGCTCGGTCCAGATGTTCGCCTGGGCGCCGAGGACGCGCCGTGACTCCTCCCCGGTGAGTTCAGGCGGCACGGGCTCGAACCCGTAGACGGCCTCAAGGCTGATGACGTTGCCGATGGGCACCGGCTCCGCCGGATCGCCGGACTGCCGGAAGTCGAGGTAGAGATCGGTGAACGGGCAGGTCACCACGTCGTGCCCGAGCCTGGCGGCGGTGACGGCCCCGAAGGTTCCCCGCCACGACGCCACGGTCGTGCCGCGCGGCAGGCCGCCTTCCAGGATCTCGTCCCAGGCGTACGGCTTGCGCCCGCGGGCGATGAGATACTCGGTGAACTGGTGGACGAACCAGCTCTGCAGCTCGTCCTCGTCCCGCAGCCCGAGTTCGCGCATCCGCCCCTTCGCCGCCGGACTGTCGCGCCACTGCGCCTTCGGGACCTCGTCTCCGCCCACGCAGACGTAGTCGCCGGGGAAGAGCTCCAGCACCTCGTCGAAGACCGCCTTGAAGAAGGCGATGGTGCGGTCCTCGATGTTGAGGACGTTCTCCACCACACCCCAGGTGGTGCCGACGGGCAGGGGCTCGTCGAGGTTGCCGAGTTCGGGGTAGGCGGCGATGGCGGCCTGGGTGTGACCGGGCAGGTCGATCTCGGGCACCACCGTGATGAACCGGTCGGCGGCGTAGGCGACGATCTCCCGGATGTCGTCCTGGGTGTAGTAACCGCCGTGCGGCCGCCCGTCGTACTGCCCGTGGACCACTGCGCCCACGGTCGACTCGCGGCGCCACGCGCCGACCTCGGTGAGCCGGGGGAAGCGCTTGATCTCCAGCCGCCAGCCCTGGTCGTCGGTGAGGTGCAGGTGCAACACGTTCAGCTTGTGCGTCGCCAGCAGGTCGATGTAGCGCAGCAGATCATTCTTGGGGAGGAACCTCCTCGCGACGTCGATCAGCACCCCGCGCCAGGCGAAGCGGGGCGTGTCCTCGACGGTCACGGCGGGCACGGACCACGGGCCGCGCCCGACCGCTCCGGCGCGGAAGGCGTCGGCGGGGAGCATCTGGCGCAGGGTCTGCGCGCCGTAGAAGGCCCCCGCGGGATCGCCCGCCTCGATCCGGACGGTGGCGGAGGTGACCTGGAGGCGGTAGGCGTCTCCGGCCAGATCCGCCGCGTGGACGAGCTGGATCGTTCCGGGACCGGGTGGACCGGACGGCAGCGCGAGCCGCGTCGCCGGACCGAGCGCGCCTCGCAGCCAGTGGCCCACATGCTCGAATGCCGGGTCGGAGGCGATGGCGGTGTCATGGCCGAGGACGAAACAGCCTTCGGCCGGGGTGATCAGGGTCGGCCGGGGGATCACGGTGTCGGCGCCGCCCACCGGATTCCCGGCCGGGTTCTCGAAGTCGGACGCGGAGTTCACAGGGCCTGCACCGTCCCGGTCTCGCGGGCGCGCTCCGCCGCCCAGACGAGCAGATGGCCCGCGAGTGCCTCATGCGGGTCACATCCGAGCAGTCTCTGGTCTCCCGCGGCCACGGCGTCGAGGAAGGCCGCCGTCAGGCCCGCGTCTCCTCCTCCGTGGCCGTCCGCCGCCGACGCCCCCGCCCCGCTCCGCGTGTCGATCAGCTCCTCCTCGCCCGTGCGGAAGTCCACGATCCGCAGTGTCATGCCGTCTCCCTCGAGATAGCCGTGCGTGCCGAACAGCCGGGTTCTGCGGTGCTCCAGCGGGGTGAACGCGGTCATGGTGAACGACGCGGTGACTCCGCCCTCGAACTCCATCGACACCACCTGCTGATCCACCACGTCGTTGTCGCAGTCGTAGACGCACCGGCCGTAGGGACCGGTCTCCAGCGCGTGGAGGACGGCCTCGGCCGTCGGCTCGGCGGTGACGGCGCCGAGGGGCCAGAACTCGGTCTTCGGATCGCCCAGGCAGCCCAGGTAGAAGCGGGTGGCCGAGTAGGGGCAGTCGGCCTCGACGGCACAGCCGGTGCACCGCTCGCCCGCGCCGGCCGGGCGGTTCTCCGGCCGGAAGTGGAGCAGGCCGCCGAAGGAGGACACCCGGACCGGCCGCAGGCCGATCACGTGCAGCAGCCAGTCGATGTCATGACAGGACTTGGTCAGCAGCATGGGTCCCGAGGTGTCGGCCCGCCGCCAGTTCCCGCGCACGAACGAATGCGCCTGGTGCCACCAGCCGACCGGTTCGAGATGCTGGACACTCGCCAGGTCGCCGAGCCTGCCCTGGTCGATCACGGCCTTCAGCGCCAGGGTGTAGGGCGTGTAGCGCAGGACATGTCCTACGGCGAGGATGACCGAATGGCGTTGGACCGCCGCGACGATCCGCCGGGCGTCGGCTTCCACCGGCGCCATCGGTTTCTCCAGCAGGATGTGGTAGCCCAGCTCGGCGAAGGCCACCGCGGGGTCGACGTGCAGGTGGTCCTGGGTCGCGATCACGACGGCGTCGGCGACCTTGCCGGCTGCGGCCATCTCCGCCCAGTCATGGAAGGTTCCGGCGGGGGAGAGGCCGAACTCGGCGGCGAACCTCTCCCTGCGCCCCCGGTCGGGCTCGGCGACGGCCACGATCCGTCCGCGTCCGGTCCGCACCGCTTCCCTGGCGTAGATGAATCCCCGCATCCCCGCGCCGAGCACGGCAAGACTCACAGTCATTAATCTCGTATCTCCGGCAAGCCAGGTGATTAATAATGGAGTACATCATTAGTCGCGGCACGACGAAAGAGTCAAGAGGGGATGCCATGGAAGGTGTCGGGGGTGACCTCCAGAGGTTGCGCCAGTTGAATTCGCTCGCCAGCCTGCACGCGTTACGCGGTTCGCCGCCGCTCACGCTCGCCGAGCTCGCGCGGCGCACCGGCCTGTCCCGGGCCTCGATCAACGAGGTGATGGCGGACCTGATGGACCGGGGGTGGGTGGCGGAGGTGCCCCCCGCCTCCGGTGCCATGGGCCGGCCGGCGCGCAGGTACCGGTTCCGTTCGGACGCCGGATACGTGCTCGGTCTGGACATCGGCGTCGACAAGGTGCGCGCGGCCATCACGGACCTGAACGGCGAGGTGATCGCCGGCGGGCGCACGGCCGTGGGGGCGGAGACGCCCAGACAGGAACGGCTGGACGCCGTGGACCGGGCCATAGCGGCGTGCCTGGCCATGTCGAACGTGCCGGTGGCGGACATCTGGGCGATCACGGCCGGCACCGTCGGCGTGGTGGATCTGGAGGGCCGGGTGACCACGGTCTACGCGATCCCCGACTGGGCGGGGGTGGACCTCCCCGGGCATCTGGGCAGGACGTTCGGGCAGCCGGTGCTCGTCGCCAACGACAGCAAGCTCGCCGCCCTCGCCGAGCAGCGGCTCGGCGTGGCGCGCGAGGTACGCGACCTCGTCTACCTGCACGCGGGGCGCAGGCCCGGCGCGGCGATGATCGTCGACGGCAAACTCCACCGGGGCTTCAGCGGCGCGTCGGGCGAGGTCGGGCTGCTGGACGCGGTGCGCTGGATCCACATGGCGGAACACCTCGAACGATGTCCCGGGTTCGCGGGGCATCCGCCGGACCAGGTCGCGGGCCTGGTGTTCGAGGCGGCACGCGCGGGCGATCCCGCGGCCCTCGACGCGGTCGGGCGATATGTGGCCGACCTCGCGATCGGGGCGGCGGCCCTGATCCTCACCCTGGACCCCGAACTGGTCGTCCTGGGCGGTGGTTTCTCCCGCTCGGGTGACGTGCTGCTCCAGCCGCTGCGCCGGGCACTGGAGCCGTCGTGCCTGCGCATGCCCGAGATCCGGCTGTCGAGCCTCGGTGAGGACTCGGTGGTGCTGGGAGCCGCCTGCCTGGCCATCGACCACGTGAACCGGCTCCTGCTCTCGGCCGACGACCCCCTGCTCGCGCTCAGCGCGCCGAGGGCGGTCACGTGAGGCGGCCGCTGCCGTGGCCCGGCTGCCGCAACGCCCGTGACCTCGGAGACCTGCCGGGAATCCGGGACCGCGCGCTGATCCGGTCGGAGGGCCACGAACGACTCACGGCGGAGGGCCGGCGGGCGCTGCTGGCCTACGGCGTCAGCCGGGTGATCGACCTGCGTCTGCCCGCCGAGTGCGAGCGGCTGCCCAGCCCGTTCGCCCGTTCTCCCGTGTACCGCAACGTGTCGGTGCTCGGCCCGCGGGACATCCTCCTCGCCGGCATGGGCGCCGACCTCGCCGAGATCTACCGGGTGATCCTCGACGACTTCGCCGCGTACGTCACCTCGGCCGTGGCGGCAGTCGCCCAGGCCCCGCCGGGCGGGGTGGTCGTTCACTGCCACTCCGGACGTGATCGCACGGGCCTCGTCACGGCCCTCGCCCTCAGGGTCGCCGGGGTGTCCCGCGCGCTCGTCGCCGAGGACTACGCGCTCACCGCGGCCCATCTCGGGCTTGAGGAGGACGCGGACGACACGGCCCGCGCGCACTTCGAGCAGACCCGGCCGGAGACGATGCTGGCCACGCTGGAGCACCTGGACAGCCGGTACGGCGGCGCGCTGCCGTACCTTCTCGGCCACGGGATGCGGGAGGCCGATGTACGTGCTCTTAAAGGACGTATTTGTGCGGACCTATTGACGTGAAGACCGTCATCTCCATACTTGCGATGTAGACCATCGAAAGTATGGCATTGCCGCCTCGTGGCGGATACTTGCGTGCACCCCCCTGGAGGTTCCCATGGCCCGACGTCTGTCGTGCCTGATCACCGGCGCAGTGGTCGCCACCACCATGCTCAGCGGTTGTGGTGGCGGCGACACGGACGGTGGCGGCCCCGTCGAGATCTCCTACGGCATCTGGGACCTTGAGCAGCAACCGGCCCTGGAGCAGGCGGCGGCCGAGTTCAGCAAGCGCAACCCCGATGTCAAGGTCAAGATCCAGGTCACGGGCTGGGACGAGTACTGGGCCAAGCTCAAGGCCGCGGCGACCGGCGGCGCGGCGCCCGATGTCTTCTGGATGAACGGCCCCAACTTCAAGCTCTACGCCTCCAACGGCATGCTGCTCCCGCTGGCGGACAGGATCGCCGCCGAAAAGGTGGACATGTCGGTCTTCCCGAAGTCTCTGGTGGACCTCTACACCTATGAGGGCAAGTCCTACGGCCTTCCCAAGGACTTCGACACGATCGGCCTCTGGTACAACAAGAAGCTGTTCGACGCGGCCGGCCTGAAATACCCGGACGAGTCGTGGACCTGGGACGACCTGCGGGCCGCGGCGAAGAAACTGACGAAGGCGGACAAGAGCGTCCAGGGGATCGCGGCGGAGCTCAACAACCAGGCCACCTTCTACAACACCATCGCCCAGGCCGGCGGCTACGCCCTCTCCCCGGACGGCACCACGTCCGGCTACGACCAGCCCGCCACCATCGAGGGGCTGAAGTTCTGGACCGACCTCATCAAGGACGGCCTGTCCCCCACGCAGCAGCAGATGACCGACAGCAAGCCGGTCGAGATGTTCGAGTCGGGCAAGGTCGCGATGTACTACTCGGGCAGCTGGTACGCGACCCGATTCAACAAGAACACCGCCACCAAGGACACGATCGACGTGGCCCCGCTGCCCGCCGGCAGGAAACGGGCGGTCGTCACCCACGGCGGCGCCAACGTGGTGTTCGCCAAGTCGGAGCACGCGGACGCCGCATGGAAGTTCGTCCGCTTCCTCGGCTCCAAGGACGCCGCCGACATCATCGGCCGCTCCGGTGCGGTCATCCCCGCCTACGCCGGAACCCAGCAGGCGTGGATCGACTCGGCTCCGCAGTTCCACCTGAAGGTCTTCATCGACCAGCTCGCGGTCTCCGTCCCCTATCCCAGCTCCAAGAACACCGCCGGATGGATGGACGAGGAGCCGAAGTACCTGTCCAAGGCCTGGACCGGTGAGGTCGGCATCGAGGAGGCTGCCAAGGACCTCGCGGCGAAGATGAACGCCTCGCTCGCCCAGGAAAAGTGACCTCGTCGATGACGGCGCACGCTTCCGCCGAGGCCGCTCCGAGCCTGGAGGGCCCTGCTCCCGGCTCGGAGGGCCCCTCGGGGTGGCGCGCGTTCAGCGGACGCCGCCGCAGCGAAGCCCTCTGGGGTCTGCTCATGATCGCCCCTCTGGGGCTGGGGCTCGCGGTCTTCTACCTGTGGCCCATCGCGCAGACGTTCTACTTCGGGTTCACCGAGTGGGGGCCGTTCGGCGGCAGCGAGTGGACGGGCCTGGCCAACTACGAACGCCTCCTCGCGGACGAGGAGGTCTGGACCGCCCTGGGCAACAGCATCGCCTACACCGCTCTGGTGCTCCTGGGCGTCCCCGTCGCCGTCGTGTTCGCGGCGCTGCTGAACCAGCGCCGGCTGCGCGGCCGCGGGATCTTCCGCACGGTGTACTTCCTGCCGGTGGTCACCATGCCGAGCGCGGTCGCGATGCTCTGGCAGTATCTGTACAACGGCGACTTCGGCGTGCTGAACCAGCTACTGGCCCTGGTCGGCGTCGACGGCCCCTCGTGGGTGTCCGATCCCCGCACCGCGATCTACGCACTCGCCGCGATCGGTGTGTGGATGGCCTTCGGCTACAACCTCGTGATCCTGATGGCCGGGCTGCAGAACGTGCCGAAACAACTCTACGAGGCCTCCGCCATCGACGGGGCCGGCCCGGTCCGCCAGTTCGTCTCCATCACCGTGCCGATGCTCAGCCCGACCATCTTCTTCGTCTCGGTCATCTCGGTGATCGGCACGCTGCAGATGTTCGACCTGGTCTATCTGATGATGCCGGCGGGCAGCCCGGCGCTGCCGGCCACCCAGACGATCGTGCATCTCTTCTACTCCACGTCCTTCGTGCGGAACGACCCGGGGTACGGCGCGGCCATCGCCTTCGTGCTCTTCGTCGTGATCGCGCTGCTGACCGCGGTGCAGTTCCGGATCCAGCGCAGGTGGGTGCACTATGTATAGCCGCCGGTGGGCGCTGGCCGCCTCCTACGCCGTCCTCCTCGTGGGTGCGCTCCTCGTCGTCGGCCCCTTCGTCTGGCAGGCCCTGACCTCGGTCAAGTCCTTCCAGGACTCGGTCCGCATCCCGCCGGTGGTGCTGCCGTCCCCGTGGGACTGGTCAGGCTACGCCCGTGTCTTCGAGGTGATGCCGCTCGGCCGCCAGTTCGTCAACACCGTGCTGATGGCGGGCGGGCGCACCATCGCCCAGCTGATCTTCTGCTCGCTGGCGGCCTTCGCCTTCGCCCGGCTGGAGTTTCCCGGACGCCGGTTCTTCTTCGGGCTGTTCCTCGTGGTGCTGATGGTGCCGTCGCAGCTGTTCGTCATCCCCCAGTTCCTCATCATGCAGCAGCTGGGCTGGCTCAACACGATCCAGGCTCTGATCGTGCCGGGCATGTTCAGTGCCTTCGGCACATTCCTGCTCCGCCAATTCTTCGTCGGCCTGCCCCGGGAGCTGGACGAGGCGGCCGAGCTGGACGGGTGTGGGCCGCTTCAGAGGTACTGGCGCATCCTGCTGCCGCTGAGCAGGCCGGGGCTGATCGCGCTCGCCGTGCTCACCCTGCTGTGGTCGTGGAACGACCTCATGTGGCCGCTCATCGTCAACACCGACCCCGAGATGATGACCCTCTCCGCAGGCCTGGCGGCGCTCAGCGGTCAGCACAACATCGAGTACCCCGCGCTCATGGCGGGTTCGCTGATGGCCACCGCCCCGGTGATCGTCATCTTCGCGATCCTGCAGAAACAGGTCATCGAAGGCATCGCCAACACCGGCGGCAAATCCTGATCATCGGTCCCCCTCCTCCCCCAAGGGCGATGTGTGATGTCAAAAACCCCCCAATTCATCACATTCATTGTTATTTCCCTCTTATCGGTGCTGGCCGTACAACCCGCACCGGCTCAGGCCGCCGTGGCCGTCAGACCGAAGATCATGCAGTTCAACCTGGCCGGCGGAGAGTGGTGGAAGGGCACGAAGACCCCTGCCGTCAACGCGATCGCCACCACCGCGCGGCAGGTCCGGCCCGATGTGATCACACTCAACGAGATCTGCCGCGACCAGTACGAAGCCCTGCGGAACATGTTGAAACCCGCCGACGGCAACGGCTGGCAGATAACCGGGTGGGACTTCCACGCCGAGGCCGACAGCCTGAAGTACACCCGCTGCCTGGGCCTCAAGGGGACGAGTGAACCCTGCTACGCCGCGGGCACCTGCCACCTGGCGGTCGGTTCGGCCATCCTGACCCGCCTGAACGCGAGCGACCGGAAGCTGTGGGACCTGCCGGGTTTCGTCCGCGGCGACGGCGCCGAGTACAAGATGCTCTGCGTCAAGACCTGGCTGCCGGTCGAAGCCTCACCGGCGCGCAACCAGTACTCCCAGGTCTGCGTCACGCATCTGGATCCCGTCGGCGGAGTCGTGGACCCGGCCAGGATGGTGGGCGGCTGGAGCTCGTTCTGCCTGCCGAAGACCGCGACCTGGCCGGGGGAGGACATCCGGCACTGCCAGGCGAGCGTGATCCGCGCCCGGCTCGAGGAGAACATGATGATCCCGGACGCCAACGGGCGCTACGCGCCCCTGCTGGTCGCGGGGGATCTGAACCAGCGGCTGGACGAGGTCGCCTTCACCTCCTACCCGGAGGTCCAGCAGCGTGCCGCCCAGGTCACCCCCGGCCGCCGCTACTTCGGATTCTCCGACTTCCAGCCGCCCGGGACGGTTCCCCTGAAGTTCCACTACCGGGAGGCGGGGGCGGCCACCGACCCGTGGACCTTCTGCAGCGTCCCCGGCGTTCCCACGGACGCCCTGCCGCCGGTCGACGTCTCCTGCCGGCTCGACCACACCCCCGTGAAACTCGACCACGTCGTGTACCAGACCGAGTACTGGCACACCCCCACGGGCCAGGCGACGACCATGTACCGCACCCCTGGCGACAGTTCCTCCGGTCTGCTCTCCGACCACCGACGTTACGACGCCCAGCTGACCTGGCAGCCGCTCCCGCCACTGAGCTGACGAGCGCCTTCCCGACAGGCTGACGCGACCTCTGACACGAGCGCATCCCCGACAGGCTGACGCAACCCCCAACAGAGGAGAACATGTGCGCACCCCCCTCCGCCGCAGGATCGCAACGGCAGCGTGCCTTGCCCTGACGGCACTCGTCGCGGCCCAGCCGGGCATGGCACAGGCCCAGCCGCGTGAAGATCCCGTGGACGTCCAGCTGTTGTCCATCACCGACTTCCACGGC
>NZ_JBSFPS010000251.1:0-14487 GCF_053588315.1 Streptosporangium sp. NPDC003464
GGAGCAGTAGCCGTGGCCGTGGATTTGGCAGTTGCCGCAGTTGGTGCAGGGGGTGAGGGTGCGGGGGCGGGGCATCAGCGCACCCCCGCCAGGTGCAGCGCCAGGGCGATCAGCCCCGCCAGGGCGAGCGTGGTGACGGTCACGATGCTGCCGACGGCCACGCCGGCGAGCTGGAAGATCAGAGCGAGTACGAACAGCAGTGCGGCGGCGAGGGCTAACATTCCTACCTCCCTGGGCATTGGCCAAAGGGTTCCGCCATGGGGATTTCCGCCGCGACCACCGTGGAAACCGCCCCCGGGGTTACGTTGCGCGCACCAACCGTCACAAGGTATTGACCGGGCGGTCAGTTAGGCCACCCGGCCCGGCACCCCCGTCAAAGGACGCCGACGCCCAGGACCGGTAGGGGCCGGTCAGCGCGCGGGAGCGGCCGGGCCGGCGGATGCCGTCAAGAGACACCGACGCCCAGGTCAGCGGATACCGAGCCGGAGCGCGGAGGGCCGAGCTGGCAGGTGCCGGCCCGGGGCGTGGAAGGCCGGGGCGCGGGAGCGGCCGGGCCGACCTCAGCTGAGCGAGGAGTAGGCCACCACCCCGCGCCGGAGCGCGTCCATCGCCTTGCCCGCGTGCTGCTTGACCTTGCTGCCCCGGGGGGCGGCGTCGGAGATCTGGCCGAGCAGGTCGAGCAGTTGCTTGATCCAGCGGACGAAGTCACCGGCGGCCAGCTCGGTTCCGTTGATCCCCTCCGACAGCACGGCGTCCAGGTTGTGGCCCTTGGCCCAGCGGAAGGCCGCCCAGGCGAAGCCGAAGTCGGGTTCCCTGATGAAGGACAGGCCGTGATCGCCCTCGATCGACTCCAGCTCGCCCCAGAGGCGGACCATGTCCCCCAGCGCCTTCTGCACGCCGCCCGCCGGGATCCTCGGCTGGCGGGCGTCGTCGGCCTGCCTGGACTCGAAGACCAGCGAGGAGACCACCGCGGCCAGTTCGGCCGGGTCCAGCTCCTCCCAGAGCCCGGCCCGCAGGCACTCGGCGGTCAGCAGGTCCAGTTCGGTGTAGAGCTGGGCCAGGCGGCGGCCCTCGGCGGTGACGCTCTCGCCTTCGAGGTAGCCGAGCTGGTCGAGCACGCCGCAGACCTTGTCGAAGGTGCGGGCGATGACGTGGGAGCGGCCCTCGACCCGGCGGCGCAGCCCCTCGGTCTCGCGCAGCAGCTTGTAGTAGCGCTCGGCCCAGCGGGCGTGGTCCTCGCGCTCGTCACAGCCGTGGCAGGGGTGCTGGCGGATCGCCCTGCGCAGGCTGTTGACCTCGTCGTCCTCGGCCGCGTGGTCACGTGCCCTGACCGGCTTGCCGAAGTCACGGTCACCGATCTTGGCGTGGACGGAGGCGACCAGGTTGGCCCGCTCCTTCGGCGAGCGCGCGTTGAAGTTCTTCGGGATGCGCAGGTGCTCGACCGGCTCCACCGGGACCGGGAAGTCGGCCGGCGAGAGCTTCTTGACCTGCTTGCCGATGGTCAGCACCAGCGGGGAGGGCCCCTCGCCCCGGGAGTTGAGCCCGGGGTCCAGGACGACCGCCAGTCCGGCGCGGCGCCCCCCGGGGACGCGGATGATGTCACCGGGCTTCAGCAGCTCCAGCGAGCGCAGCGCCTGCGCCCTGCGGGCCGCCCCGCGCCGGCGCGACAGCTCGGCCTCCCGGTCCGACAGCGCCCGGCGCAGCGCGGCGTATTCTCCGAAGTCGCCCAGATGGCAGGTCATCGCCTCGCGGTAGCCCTCCAGGGCCTCCTCGGCACGGCGCACCTGCTTGGCGATGCCGACCACGGCCCGGTCGGCCTGGAACTGCGCGAAGGAGGACTCCAGGAGGGTCCGGGCACGTTCCCTGCCCACCTGGCCGACCAGGTTGACCGCCATGTTGTAGGAGGGGCGGAAGCTGGAGCGCAGCGGGTAGGTGCGGGTGCTGGCCAGGCCCGCGACCTGCAGCGGGTCCATGCCCGGCTGCCAGTGGACCACCGCGTGGCCCTCGACGTCGATGCCGCGCCGCCCGGCCCGGCCGGTGAGCTGGGTGTATTCGCCGGGCGTGAGGTCGGCGTGGGTCTCGCCGTTCCACTTGTCGAGCTTCTCGATGACCACGGAGCGGGCGGGCATGTTGATGCCCAGCGCGAGGGTCTCGGTGGCGAACACGGCCTTGACCAGGTTGCGGGTGAACAGCTCCTCGACGACCTCCTTGAAGGCCGGGAGCATGCCCGCGTGGTGGGCGGCCAGGCCGCGCTCCAGGCCGTCACGCCATTCGAGGTAGCCGAGCACGGCCAGGTCCTCGTCCGGCAGGTGCGCGGTGCGCTCGTCGACGATCTGCCGGATCTGGTGGCGTTCGGCGTCGGTGGTGAGCCGGATCCCGGCGTACAGGCACTGCATGACGGCGGCGTCGCACCCGGCGCGGGAGAAGATGAAGGTGATCGCCGGCAGCAGGCCGCTGGCGTCGAGGCGCTCGATGGCCGCGGCCCGGTCGGGCGGTGCGGCCCGGCGCGGGCGGGAGTAGCCGCGGCGGCCCCTGCCGTAGGACTGGCGCTCCTCGTCCCTGGCGATCCGCATCAGGTTGGGGTTGACCTGCGGCCGGCGGCCGTCCTCGTCCGTCAGGAACAGGTCGTAGAGGCGGTGGCCGACGAGCATGTGCTGCCAGAGCGGGACCGGGCGGTGCTCGTCGACGATGACGCTGGTGTCACCGCGGACCTCGCCCATCCACTCGCCGAACTCCTCGGCGTTGCTGACCGTGGCCGACAGGGCGACCAGCCGGACGGACTCGGGCAGGTGGATGATCACCTCTTCCCAGACGGCGCCGCGGAACCGGTCGGCCAGGTAGTGCACCTCGTCCATCACGACGAATCCGAGCCCCGCCAGGGTGCCGGACCCGGCGTAGAGCATGTTGCGCAGGACCTCGGTCGTCATGACGACGATCGGGGCGTCGCCGTTGACGCTGTTGTCGCCGGTGAGCAGGCCGACCTTGGCCGCGCCGTAGCGCCTGACCAGGTCGTTGTACTTCTGGTTGGACAGCGCCTTGATGGGGGTGGTGTAGAAGCACTTGCGGCCCTGCTCCAGGGCCAGGTGCACCGCGAATTCGCCCACGACGGTCTTGCCCGAGCCGGTCGGAGCGGCCACGAGGACCCCGTCGCCGGCTTCCAGGGCCCGGCAGGCGTCCAGTTGGAAGTCGTCCAGCCCGAAGTCGTACAGACCGCGGAACGAGGTCAGCGCCGGCCCGCTCTCGGCCTGGCTCTGACGGAAAGCAGCGTAGCGTTCCGCTGGGGTCGTCATAGCTCCACCCTACCGATATCGGGATTCCGGTCCGCCCGCCGCGTCAAGTGATGGTCAAGTCCCGCCCCGGGACGCGGGGGCCGCGCTCCGGGAGCGGCCCGGCCGCGGGCGGCGCCTCCGGGCCGCTACGGAACCGCCTCCGGGCCGCTACGGAACCGCCGCGGGGCCACCGTGGGGCGCCGTCGGACTAGGTGAGCACCCGCAGCGAGCCCGGGACGACCTCGCAGGCGAGCGGGACCGGCCCGATCCGCTCGCCGTCGGCGTAGGCGACCACGCCGGGGGCCTCCAGGGTGATCCGGCGGGCGCGGCGCATGGTGACGGCGGGGTGACCCGCGTGGGAGCCCTTGTATACGCGGGGGAAGGTGCGCAGGAACTCACCCTTGGGCACCGCCCCGAGGATCGTCACGTCCAGCAGCCCGTCGTCGGGGACGGCGTCCGGGCAGACCCGCATGCCGGCGCCGTAGGAGCTGGTGTTGCCGACCGCGACCAGCATGGCCTCGCGCTCGATCACCTCTCCGTCGAGATCGAGCCGGAACGGGATCGGCCGGAAGGAGCGCAGCTCCTCGGCCAGCGCCACCAGGTATTTGGCCATGCCGGGCGGCCAGGTCATCCGGTTGGCCCGCTCGTTGACGCGGGAGTCGAACCCGCAGCAGACCACCCCGGCGAACCACTCGTCCGGGCCGATCCTCGCGGCGTCGATCACCCGGGGCGCGCCCTTGAGCACGATGTCGGCGGCGGCGAGGGTGTCCTTCTTCGGCAGGCCGAGCGCGCCCGCGATGTCGTTGCCGGTCCCGGCCGGGATGACGCCCAGCGGCACGTCGGTCCCGGCGACCGCCTGGACCGCCAGGTGGACCAGGCCGTCGCCGCCGAAGGCGACCAGCGCGTCGGGCCCCTCGGCGACGGCCGTGCAGGCGCGCTCCAGCGCGTCGTCGGCCGACTCCCCGACGATCACCGAGACCTCGGCGCCGTCCCGCCGGAGCCTGTTGAGCACGGGTTCGAGCAGGCCGCGCGAGCGGCCACCACGGGCGGCGGGATTGGCGAGGACAGCGATCTCTCCGGGCACAGACCGGAACTTATCGCCTACTTGGCCGGGTCGGTATCCGTCGTGCCCAAATCGAGAGGAGAGTCGTCGTCGAGACGGGAGGCCTCGTCGTCGGACAGGTGGGAGAAGTCGTCGCCCTTCGGCGCTCGCCGCTCCCGTACGTACATGAACCCCTCGGCGAGGGCGAACAGCACGACCATGGGGACGGCCAGCGCGATCATCGAGAACGGGTCGGTGCTGGGGGTGGCGAGCGCGGCGAACAGGAACATGATGAAGATGACCATGCGGCGGTGCTTGGCCACCGTGGCACGGGGCAGGACGCCGATCACGTTCAGGAACACCATCAGCAGCGGCAGCTCGAAGGAGACGCCGAAGATGATGAGCATCACCAGCGCGTAGCTGAGGTATTCGTCCATCTCCAGCAGCGGGATCGCGTTGGTGGGCGCGAAGCCGAGCAGGATCGCCAGGCCGGTGTCCATGATGAAGTAGGCCAGCGCGGCGCCGGCCAGGAACAGCGGGATCGCCAGGGCGAGGAACGAGATCGAGTAGCGCTTCTCGTTGCGGTAGAGGCCGGGGGTCACGAAGGCCCAGATCTGGTACAGCCAGACGGGCGAGGAGACCACCAGCGCGAACATCGCCGCGACCTTCAGGTTGACGAAGAACGCCTCGAAGACCCCGCGGATGGCGAAGGTGCACTCGCCCTCCCGCAGCAGGTGCGAGGCGGGCAGGTCGCAGTAGGGCTCGGTGATGAAGGTCCAGATCGGGTCGAAGAAGATGAACCCGACGACGATGCCCGCGACCAGCGCGAGCAGCGCGATGACCAGCCGGTTGCGCAGCTCACGGAGATGCTCCATGAGCGGCATGCGCCCCTCAGCCGAGTCCGTGGACGACACCGGCCCGTTCGAGCCCGGCTTGGGCCATTTCAGCAGCGCCATTGACGAATCCCGGTCCGAGGAGTGAGTGATCAGGGGCGGGCCGGAAGCCTACTGGGGCTTCGGGGCACCGGCCTGAGCGCGCAGCCTGGCGGCCTGCTCCTCCAGGGCGCGGGCCTGCTCCTCGGCCGACGGCGCCGGAGCCGGGGCCGTGGCGAGCGGCTGCGGGGCCGGAGCGGCGGGCTGGGGCTGTGCCTGTGCCTGGACGACCGTGGCCGTCGGGGCGTCGGCGTCGTCGTCGTCGCGGAGCTTGGAGGTCTCCGCCTTGAAAATGCGCAGCGACCGGCCCAGTCCTCGAGCGGCGTCCGGCAGCTTCTTGGCACCGAACAGCAGCACCAGGATCAACCCGATGATGATCAGCTCAGTGGGTCCCAGGTTGGGCATGACACATCCTTAAGCCGAGCGACATGCAATCTCTGCCCCGATCGTACGCTGCCCGGGACACAGACTCATCCCTTCGGGGCCCGGATTGTCCCGGTCTTCTCGCTGAACAGGACCTGTGCGGGCTCCAGTCTGCGGCGCGTCCTGGCCACCTCCCGGCCCAGTTCCCGCACCGCCAGCAGCACGCGGACGCCCAGGAAGGCGAGGACGACCAGTCCCGCGAAGGCCAGCGCGACCGCGGCGAAGATCCAGCTCATTCGTGAGATCTTAACCTGGACGTCAGGAGACCGACTCGTAACGGTTGAGCGCGGACGTCGCGGCCCGCCGCACGCTCTCGGCCAGCGAGTCCGGTGACAGCACCCGCCCGCTGTCGCCCAGGCGCAGCGCCAGCCGTACCAGCCAGCCCTGGTCGCGCGCCCGCAGCGCCACCCGCAGCCGGCCCCCGCCGAGCTCCTCCACCCGCTCGCACGGGTAGTATTCGGCGACCCAGCGGCCGGCCGGGGTCAGCTCCAGCTCCACCAGCTCGTCGGTCGGGGAGGGCCGGAAGACCCCGGGGGTGACCTCGTCGGGCACCGCGCCGGCCGGCGGGTCGGCGGCCACATCGAGGATGTCGACGGTGAGCATCCGGTCCAGCCGGAACAGCCGCACCGCCTCGGCGCGGTAGCACCAGCCCGACAGGTAGGAGCGGCCGTCCACCACGACCAAGCGCATCGGGTCGACCTCGCGCGGGGTGATCTCGTCGCGGCCCGGCACGTAGTAGCGCAGCGACAGCCGCCTGCCGCGGCGCAGCGCCTCGTTCACGGTGGGCAGCGCGTCCGGTGTGGCGTCGACCTCGACCGCGACCTGGCTGCTGACCGCGGCCGCGCCCGCCACGGAGGCCTGCTCGAACTTGGCGATGACCCGCGTCAGCGCGTCGCGCTCGCCGAACTCGGGCATCTCGGCGAGCATCCGCAGGGCCACCAGCAGCGCGCTGGCCTCGTCCACGCCCAGCCGCAGCGGGCGGGCGATGGTGTCGGCGTTGTCGATGACGATCTCGCCGCCGTCCCACGACACGTCGATCAGGTCGCCGGGGGTGTGGCCGGGCAGCCCGCACATCCACACCAGTTGCAGGTCGTCGATGAGCTGCTTCTCGCTGAGCCCGAAGATCTTCGCCACCTCGGGCACCTGGGCCCCGGGGTGCGACATCAGGTAGGGCACCAGTGCCAGCAGTCTGGGCAACCGGTCGGCCGTGCTCATGCTCCGCTCCACTCCGCGTCCGCGACGCCCCGCTCGCTCACTCGCCACTCCCCCGTGCCCGGCACGGCCCCGTCCCGCCTCACGCCAGCGCGCCCTTCAGGCGGCAGATCACGGCGTCGCGGGCCTCCGGCGGCCCGGTCACCTCGGCGTCGGCGGCGAAGCCGACGACCCACCCGGCCAGCCGCTCGGGGTCGGTGAAGTCGACCTCCAGCTCGTCCCATCCGCCGGAGCCCGGCCGGACGGCCTTGGCCACCTGGCGCAGCCCCTGGCAGGTGCCCTCGCGGACCCGGATGAGGGCGGTGCGCTCCCGGACCGTCAGGTCGTCGCCGTAGCCGACCATCGCCTTGATGTCGACGCCCTCGGGCACCACCACCGCGCCGGGGCGGCCCACCGGGGCGACCGGGCCGCTGATCCGGCTGAGCCGGAACACCCGGGGGGCGTCGCGGTCACGGTCGTGGCCCACCACGTACCACCGGCCGCGCCGGCTGACCACGCCCCACGGCTCCACCGTGCGGGTCAGCACGCTCTCGCTGGCCGCCGCCCGGTAGGCGAAGCGGACCGCGCGCCGGTCGCGCACGGCCTCCCAGAGCGCGGGGAAGGCCGGGTCCTGGGTGTCCACCCGCAGTTCCAGCGCGCCGCCGAGCATCCCGCCCGCCTCGTCGGTCTCCACTCCCCCGGCGCGCAGCTTCAGCAGCGCCCCGCTGGCCGCCTCGGCCAGGCTGGCCCGCTGCCACACCTGGGCCGCCAGGCCCACCACGGCCGCCTCGTCGGGCTCCAGGGTGATCTCGGGCAGCTCGTAGGCCTGCGGGACGATCCGGTAGCCCGGATCCTCCTCCCAGGGGTCCTTGTGGACCTCGATCGGTATGCCGATCTCGCGCAGCTCGTTCTTGTCGCGTTCGAACATCCGCTGGAAGGCCTCGTCGTTGGCGGCGTCGTAGCCGGGCACCGCCTGGCGGATGTGCTCGGCGCTGAGCGGCCGCCGCGTGGCCAGCAGGCAGATCACAAGGTTCAGCAACCGCTCTGTCTTCCGGCGCGACATCCGGCCTCCCTCCCTGTTCGAATGACGCTGTGTTCAGGTGACGCTACTCTTCCCCGCGTGATCAGATGGCGCAGGGGCGAGGTAGTACGGATCCGGCGCGAGTGGCCGGGGGCGGTGGAACTCGACGTCACCACCGAGGATGGCAGCGCGCGTGCGCTGGCCTATCCCGCCCTGGTGGGACGCCCGGAGCCCGGCGACGTGGTGCTGCTCAACACGACCGCGCTCGCGATGGGTCTTGGTACGGGAGGTTACGCCATGGTGGTGGCACTCCCTGACCGTTTACCGGAAGATCCGCAAGGCCCCGGACACCTGGTGAAGGCACGCTACACCCCGTTGCAGACCACCGTGCTCGGCGCGGACGAGCAGGACTCCCCGTTCCACGAGGCGCTGCGCGAGGCCGACTCCCTGGACGGCATGCCGGTGATCATCGCCGACCTGCACTCGGCGCTCCCGGCGATCCTCTGCGGCCTGTACGGCGCGCACCCCCCGGGCGGGCCGGCCGGGGCGGGAGAGGCCGGGCCCGGGACGGGGGAGCCGAGACCTCCCCGGGTCGCCTACGTGATGCTCGACGGCGGCGCGCTGCCCGCCTGGTTCTCCATGTCGTGCGCCCAGCTCAGGGAGGCGGGCTGGCTGGACGGGGTGGTCACGGTGGGCCAGGCCTTCGGCGGCGACGTGGAGGCCGTGACGGTGCACACGGGCCTGCTCGCGGCCCGGCACGTCCTGGGCGCCGACGTGGCGGTCGTCACCCAGGGGCCGGGCAACCTGGGCACCGGCACCCGCTGGGGCTTCTCGGGCGTGTCGGCCGGGGAGGCGGTCAACGCCGCCGCCGTCCTGCGGGGGCGCCCGGTGGCGGCGCTGCGGGTCAGCGAGGGCGACCTGCGCGAGCGCCACATCGGTGTGTCCCACCACTCGCTGACCGCCTACGGCCGGGTCGCCCTGGCCCCGGCCCAGGTCGTCGTGCCGGAGCTGCCGGGCGACTTCGGCAGGCGGGTGGCCGAGCAGTCGCAGCCGCTGGCCGAGCGGCACGAGCTGGTCGGGGTGGCCGTGGACGGGCTCCACGAGGCGCTGCGGGGCTCTCCGGTGCGGCTGTCGACGATGGGCCGGGGGCTGGAGGAGGACCTGGCCTATTTCCTGACCTCGGCCGCCGCCGGACGCCACGCCGCCTCGCTGCTGTCGTAGAAGTCCTTGAAGGTGAAGGCCCGCGGGGTCGGGCCTTCGGCCTTCAGCAGCTCCAGGCGCTCCATCCCCTCGGCCAGGGTCGGGACGTGGTCCCGGGGGATCCACCACATCACGCTGTAGGGCTCCGCCATGCGCAGGAACCACTCCCTGCGCCGCTGCAGGACGCCCAGGTGCGCACTGCGGTAGGTGAAGTCCCACAGCGTGTCGCGCGACTCCCACACCGAGAAGTTGATCAGCAGATGGTCGCCGTAGTCGTGCTCGACGGTGTCCTGGGGGGCGTCGCCGCCCTTGAGCCGCCACACGAAACCGGGCGCCTCGTCGGAGAGCCGGTTGATGGGGTCGAGGGCCGCGACGAAGTCGGCGAGCTCGGGCGAGTCCTTGGGCGCGCGCATGTGGGCGATGTTCATCTGGGCCAGGTGCATGACGGTCAGCAGACCACCCCGCCCCCTTCTATGTCAATTTTTATTATTTTTAGAGATCCTCTTTGGAGAAGGCGACACAGCACTCCCCCGGGCGCGGGTCCAGCCGGGCCGCCACGGCCTCCTCGCCGAGCCCCGCCAGCAGCCCCTGGCACAGCGCCAGGTTCACCGAGCAGACCAGCAGCGGATGCTCCTCGGCGAGCAGGTGGAAAGGGCAGTTGCGCAGCCGCAGCCGTCCCTCCTCCTCGTACGGCTCGTAGCCACGCCGGCGCAGCACCTCGCCGAGGTCCTCCCCCGGCCCGGCGAGCCCGGCCCCGGCCCGGCGGGCCACCTGCTCGGCCTGCTCGTCCCCGCCCAGCAGGTCCACCACCTCGGCCAGCGTCCGCGCCAGTGTCCGGTAGTCCCTGGCCGGGACGCTGACCTGCCACTCCCCCGGCGCCCGGCGGTAGACCTTCGACGGACGGCCGCTGCCCGGGCCGGTCCTGTCCGTCAGCCGCTTGAACCCCGCCTCCAGCAGCCCGGACTCGACCAGCTTGTCCAGGTGGAAGGCGGCCAGGGTCCGCTGCACCCCCACCGCCTCGGCGGCCTCGTTGCGCCCCACCTCGCGCCCCCGCGAGGCGACGTAGTCGTAGACGGCCCGCCGTACCGGATCGTGCAGGGCCGCCACCGTGTCGAGGTCATCGCTGCTCACAGCCCGGATTCTAGGGTGGGGCCGGGGCCGCCGCGCCGTACGGGGAAGGCGGCCCGGTCAGTAGGCGGCGAGGACGTCGACGACGAAGACGAGGGTGTCGGACGGCTTGACCAGCGGCGGCAGGCCGTCGCGGTAGCCGAGCGCCGGGGGGACGATCATGGCGACGCGGCTGCCGACCGGGACACCGACCAGGGCCTTGTCCCAGCCGGGGATGACGCTGCCGTCACCGATCCGCACGGCCTTGGGCTGCCCGTCGCCCCACGTGGACTCGGCCGCGCCCGTGCCCCAGACCCTGCACTCGTACTGGGTGACCAGGAGCTGCCCGGCCTGGATCCTGGGCCCGTCGCCCCGGATGAGGACCTTGCTCCGCAGCTCCGCGGGCGGCCTGGCGTCCGGCAGGCTGACGGCCGGGCGCTCGCCGGGCCCCCCGCCGATCTCGACCCCGGCGAGGGCGCCGGGGCCGCCCCTGCCCCGGGCCGCGGCATCCGGCGAGAACGCGCCCAGGACGTCGACCACGTAGAACAGCTCGTCGTCGGCGGTCATCCCGCCGGGCGGGTTGGGGCCGTAGCCCTCCCCGGGCGGGATGGCAGCCACGACGCGGCTGCCGACCCGGCGTCCCTGCAGGGCCTTGCCCACCCCGGAGATGGACCGGCCCAGCGGGAAGGAGGCGGGCGCGCCCTGGTTGAAGCTGGAGGCCAGCAACCGGTTGTCGGCACCGTCCCACACGTGCGCGGTGTAGTGGGCGACGACCAGGTCACCCCCCTTGATCACGTTCCCGGTGCCGGCCATCTGCTCGCGGATCCGCAGGTCGCCGGCGGGCTCGCCCTCGGGGAAGACGACCTTGGGCCTGACGCCGAAGTCTCCGAGCACCTCGATGTCCGGGCCCGGCCGCCCGCCGGCGGAGGTGCAGGCGGCGGCCAGCACGAGCGAGAGCGCGGCGAGCAGTGGCGGGGTACGCATGCGACTCCCAGGGCCGGGGGATGAGCCAACCCTAACGCCCTATTGGGAGAATTGTCAGTAGAGCGCGGAGCCCGGCCGTGCGGGCGCACGGCCGGGCTCCGGCGAGATCCGCGACTGTCCGCGGAGCCGTCAGTAGGCGGCGACGACGTCCACGAGGAAGACCAGGGTGTCGGTGCCCTTGATCTTCTCGCCGGAGCCCTGCTTGCCGTAGCCGAGGTCCGGCGGGATGCTCAGCAGCACCCGGCTGCCGACCGGGACGCCGACCAGACCCTGGTCCCAGCCCTTGATGACCTTGCCGGTGCCGATCTGGAACATGATCGGCTCACCGCCGCGCGACCAGCTGCTGTCGAACTCCAGGTCCGAGCCCCAGATCTTCCCGGCGTACTGGACCAGGATCGACTGGCCGGACTTGACCTCCGGCCCGCTGCCCTTGATCACCGTCTTGGCGACGAGCTCCTTGGGCGCCTTCTCCTTGGTCTTGGTGGTCAGCTTGGGCGCGGCGTCGCCGCCCGGGTTGTCCACCTTCACGCCCTTGAGGCCCGGGTCGGTCGCCTCACCCTTGGCCGCCTTGCTCTCGGGGACGCCCACCACGTCGACCACGAAGACCTGCGACTGGCCCGCGGGCGCCTGCGCCTGCTGCGCGGCGGGCAGCGCGTCCTTGGCGACGACCGACAGGAAGCGGCCGCCCCCCTTGGTCTCGGCGAAACCCTTGCGCAGGATCTGCGGGACCTGCTCGTTCATCGTGATGAGCTGGGGGCCGCCCTCGTCGTAGGTCGAGCCGGCCAGCTTGTTCTCCTTGCCGTCCCAGGTGTAGACGGTGAAGTTGGCCACCACGCTGCCGCCCTCCTTGGCGGCGGCTCCGACGGTGCCGGGCGTGATCACCTGGTAGGAGGAGGTCTCGACGACTTTCGCGGGGAAGGCCACCGTCGGCTTGGCGTTGGCCGCACCTGTCACCTTCAGCTCTGAGACCGCGCCGGCGGGGCTGCCGGAGGCGGTGCCGGTGGCGGCACCGCCTCCGGAGCCGCAGGCTGCGGCGAACAACAGAGGCACTGAGGCCAGGACGGCCAGGCTGCGGCGGCGCATAGGTATCCCTCAAGCAGACGTCAGGTTCGCGCCACATTACCCGTCCGGGCATACGGAAGAGTTAAGCCAGGGACCGATCTTGCCGAAGCGTGACCATCACATTCCCGCGATCAGTTTGTCCACCCTTTCGTCCACGCTGCGGAAGGGGTCCTTGCACAGCACGGTGCGCTGCGCCTGGTCGTTGAGCTTCAGGTGCACCCAGTCGACGGTGAAGTCGCGGCGCTTCTCCTGCGCCTTGCGGATGAACTCCCCGCGCAGGCGCGCCCGGGTGGTCTGCGGCGGCACCGACTTGGCCTCGAAGATCTTCAGGTCGGAGGCCACCCGCTCCACCGCGCCGCGCTTCTGCAGCAGGTAGAACAGGCCGCGGCGGCGGTGCACGTCGTGGTAGGCCAGGTCGAGCTGGGCGACCCGGGGGCTCGACAGGGGCAGGTCGTACTTCTTGCGGTAGCGCTCGATCAGCTGGTATTTCGTCACCCAGTCGATCTCGCGGGCCACCAGGTCCAGGTTGCCGGTCTCGACGGCGTTGAGCGTGCGCTCCCACAGCTCCAGCACCCGGTGACTGGTCTCGTCGCCGCCGCGGCGGTCGACGAAGTCACGGGCCTTGGAGAGGTATTCCTGCTGGATCTCCAGCGAGGACGCCTCGCGGCCGTTGGCCAGCCGCACGCGCCGCCGCCCGGTCATGTCGTGGGAGACCTCCCGGATCGCCCGGATCGGGTTCTCCAGCGACAGGTCGCGCATCACCGTGCCCGCCTCGATCATGCGCAGCACCAGGTCGGTCGCGCCGACCTTGAGCAGCATGGTCGTCTCGCTCATGTTGGAGTCGCCGACGATGACGTGCAGGCGGCGGAAGCGCTCGGCGTCGGCGTGCGGCTCGTCGCGGGTGTTGATGATCGGGCGCGACCGGGTGGTCGCGCTGGAGACGCCCTCCCAGATGTGCTCGGCCCGCTGGGAGACGCAGTAGACCGCCCCACGGGGGGTCTGCAGCACCTTCCCGGCACCGCAGACGATCTGCCGGGTCACCAGGAAGGGGATCAGTACATCGGCCAGGCGGCCGAACTCGCCGTGCCGTCCCACCAGGTAGTTCTCGTGGCAGCCGTAGGAGTTTCCGGCCGAGTCGGTGTTGTTCTTGAACAGGTAGATGTCGCCGGCGATGCCCTCCTCGCGGAGCCGCTTCTCGGCGTCGACGAGGAGACCCTCCAGGATCCGCTCCCCCGCCTTGTCGTGGGTGACGAGCTCCACGACGTTGTCGCACTCGGGGGTGGCGTATTCGGGATGGCTGCCCACGTCCAGATAGAGACGGGCGCCGTTGCGCAGGAAGACGTTGCTCGATCGGCCCCATGAGACGACCCGGCGGAATAGATAACGCGCGACCTCGTCGGGTGACAGCCGCCGCTGCCCCCTGAACGTGCAGGTGACGCCGTACTCGTTCTCAAGCCCGAAGATGCGACGATCCATTGCCTCACACTATTCGCCGAACCCCTCTTGCGGGAGGGATCAATGAGGTTTTCGGTCGTACGGCTTATGCCCCGGGCGATGTGGTGCTAAGCACGGGCACGGCCGCGCGCGGCGGCCGTGCGGACGGGCTCAGGGGGTGTAGATCTCCTGGAGCTTGACGATCTCCCCCCGGTAGACGGTGATCAGCGACGGGCGCCGGTACTCCTTGACCCGGGCCAGCAGCGTCGCGCGGGAGCAGCGCTTGGCGCCCAGACCCTGCCTGTTCACGGTGAAGGCCGCCAGATCGGCCGAGCAGCCGAAGGCGCTGAGGAAGACGACTTTCTTGGCGACAGGCGAGGCGTAGGCGGCGACGTGGCCCTCCGACGGGCCCACGAAGTGGCCCTCGGTGTATTTGTCCTTCACCCACTTGATCGGCGTGTACTCCACCTGGCCGGTGCTCACGTGGGTGATCCAGCCGCGCAGGATGCCGTCCTTGCGGGGGCTGATGCGCTTGGTGAAGTCGTGGCCGGGGTCGGCCTGGAACGTCGTGCCGAAGATCTTCGGCACGGGGAAGTCGGGGACCGTCGCGGCCTCGGCGGGGACCGCCCCGGCCAGGGCGAGGGCGAACACGGCGGCGACAGCCGGCAGGGAGCGCTTCATGCCCGATACGACGACGGCTGCGGGGGGCCGGTTGCCCGGTGATCAGGAGGAGCTGCAGGGCCAGGGCGCGTTCGGCGGGGTGGCCGAGCACGATCGGGCCGGTCGCCTTGGCCGGGTCGGTGTCCGCCTTGCGGAAGATGG